>DATJVF010000074.1:0-2572 GCA_035501995.1 Anaeromyxobacteraceae bacterium | reverse complement strand
AGGAGAACGTCTTCGCCACGCCCGAGGGGCCGGTCGTGGTGGATGCCGAGATGCTGCTGGGGCCGGCGGCCGCAGGCGCGTCGGCGGAGGAGCACGACACCGCAGCGGAGGCCTGGGAGAGCTGTCTCGCCAGCGGGCTCCTCGGTTGGTCTCACGCCGACGGACGCGGGCGCCTGTTCGAGGCCGGCGGCCTCCAGCCTGCGGCTCCGCGGGGCCGGACCCTGCCGGGTCGGCGCTGGGTGGGGCTCGGAACCGACACCCTCCACTTCGTACAGGAGGAGTCCTTCCTGCCGCCCACGGCCAATCGGGTCGTGTGGGAGGGCCGGTTGGTGCGGCCCGAGGACTTCGCGGCGGAGGTGGTCCAGGGCTTCGAGAGAACCTACGAGTTCCTGCTCGAGCACCGGAGGGAGATCCTCTCCCCCGAGGGCCCCCTCGGGGCCTTCGCCGGCCTCGCGACGCGGGTGCTCTTCCGGCCGTCCGACCAGTACGGCGCGTTCCTCCGGCTGCTCCAGACCCCCTCCCGCCAGGACCTGGGCGTCGCTCGGTCCGTCGCCCTCGAGGCCCTGAACGCCGTCTTCGCGCGGGATGCCGCCCGACCGACCCTGTGGCCGCTGGTGGAGGACGAGCGCGCGGCCCTCGAGGGGCTGGACATCCCGCGCTTCACCCTGGCCACCACGGGGGTCTCGCCTCGCTCGAGACGCGGGATCGAGGTGGAGGGGCACTACGTCCGCAGCGGGCTCGAGAGCGCGCGCCTCCGCCTCGAGGCCCTTTCCGGCGGGGACCTTCCGAGGCAGCGGGCTCTCGTGGAGGCCGCCCTCGCCTCGCCCGCCCTCCCGGATCGGAACGGCGGCGAGGTCGGGGACGACTCCCTCCTGCCGGCGGCGGTGGCCCTCGCGCGCTCGCTCCAGGAGCGATGCCACCGGGGAGCGCTTCTCGCTTCGCCGTTCACCGCGTCGGGAGACCTGTATCGGGGCCACACCGGAGTCGCGGTCTTCCTCTGCGCGCTCGGAGCGATCGCCGGAGGGGAGTGGGCCGAAACCGGCCGGCGCGCCGCGCGAGGCTGGGCGGAGGCCGTCTCCGCGCAGGGTGCCGAGCGCTACGTGGGGCCCGGCCTCGGGGCGTGCAGCGGGCTGGGCTCCCTCGTCTACGGGCTCACACTCTGCGCGGCCCTCTCCGGCGAGGAGGTCGCCCGGGACGTGGCGGCGCGCCTGGCCGCGGGCGTGACTCCCGAGCGGGCGGAGCGCTCGGACGCGTTCGACGTGGAAGGGGGGGTCGCGGGGCTCCTCCTGGCCCTCCTCGCGCTCCACCGGGAGACCCGCGAGCCCGGCCTCCTCTCGACGGCATCGGCCTGCGGCCGGCGGCTGGTGGCCGCGCAGCGCGAAGCGGGCGCAGGAGGCGCGTGGCCGGCGAGCGACGGAGGCCTGCACGCCGGCTTCGCGCACGGCGCCGCGGGGATCGCCTCGGCCCTCGCTCGCCTGCATTCGGTGGCGGGGGAGGAGCCCCTCACGCGGGCCGTGGCGAGGGCCCACCGCTTCGAGCGGAGCCTCTACTCGCCGGCTCGGGGCAACTGGCCGCACGTCCGTGGACGCGGCGGAACGATGTGGCTCATGGCCTGGTGCCACGGCGCCCCCGGCGTCGCCCTCGGCCGCCTCCTCGAGGGAGGGGCGGCGGCGGATCCGGAGGGGGGTGCGGACCTCGAGACGGCGCTTGCCGCCACTCGCCGGACCCTGCCCGGAAGGTACGATCATCTGTGCTGCGGCAGCCTCGGCCAGGCGGAGGTTCTCCTCGCCGCCGGCCGGGCGAGGTCGGACCCGGAGCTCGGCGGCGAAGCGGCAGAGCGCGCGAGGGCGGTAGCGCGGAGGATCCTCTGCGAGGGGTGGCGGGGCGTGCGGAGCACGGGTTTCGAGCAACGCGCCTTCGAGCCGGGGTTCTTCCGGGGCCTCGCGGGGGTCGGCTATCAGCTGCTGCGAACGGCTCACCCGGACAGGCTGCCCTCGGTGCTCGGTTTCGAGCCGTCGGCAGAAAGGAGTCGCGGATGAACGAGCGCCGCATCGTCCCCCTGGGGCCCGAGCTCGCGGCGGTCTGCGGGCCCATGACCTTTCCGGCCTACCGTCACCTCCTGGACCTTTCGCCCGGCCCGCGCCACGCGGGCGCCCCCGGTCAACCCACGATCGTGCCCCTCGGGGCGGTCGCGCTGGAAGGGAACAAGATCGTCGGGCTGGCCCTCGCGGAGCGGCCGCTGGAAGGCGAGGGCGACGCGGAGCTGCTCTCGGTCTACACGGAGCCGGGCTCCCGTGGAACCGGCGTGGCGACGGCGCTCGTGGAAGGGATCGAAGACTCCCTGCGCGGCATGGGGGTCCCCCGGGTGCAGGCGGTCTACATGAACCGGCGGGCGGACACCGCGGCTCTGGAGCGGGTCTTCGTGAAGCGGGGCTGGGAAGCCCCCGTCCTCCGCACCATCACGGTGCGCTTCACCCCGGAGGAGGCCGCCACGACCACCTGGTACGGCAGGATGAGGCTCTCTGCCGACTTCGAGATCTTCGCCTGGAGCGACCTCGGCGAGCGGGAGCGC
>DATJVF010000073.1:0-2849 GCA_035501995.1 Anaeromyxobacteraceae bacterium | reverse complement strand
CCCCACGTAGGCGCCGAGCGAGAGGCGCCGGCGCTCCGTCCGGCCGACGACGAAGTAGGCCGCGGCGGCCATCGCGCCGAGGACCGCCAGGGCGTCGCCCTCGAGCGCGCGGGAGCCTAGGGCGAGGTCCCCTCCCGCCATGACCGCGCTCCCCAGGAGGGCGAGGGCGATGCCGAGAGCCGCCCGGAGGCGGGTGCGCTCGCCGAGGAAGAGGCGCGAGAGGAGCGCCACGAAGACCGGTTGCGTCGTCACGAGCGCCACCGAGCTCGCGACGGTGGTGAGCCTGAGGGAGGCGATCCAGGTCGCGAAGTGCAGGGCGAGGGCGAGGCCGGCGAGGGACAGGGCCGCGAAGCCCCGGACGGGGAGGGCGGCCAGCTCGCCGCGCCGCGCCACCAGGGCGAAGGCGAGCGTCCCCACGCCCGCCAGCAGGAGCCGCCAGGCCGCGATAGCGAGGGGCGCCGCCTCGGCGAGGCGGATGAGGATCGCGGCCCAGGAGACGGCCAGCACCCCCACGGCGAGGCCGAGCCGCGGGCGCGCTCTCTCCACGGTCACCGGCCCCTTCTACCCCGAGCGTAGGGCCATGGCCAACGCCGGTCCGCGCTGCCAGAATGCCGCCACACCGCCCTTTGGGAGCCTGCCATGGGATCGACCGAGGCCTTTCGCCACGCCCGCGACTTCCTGCAGAAACACCGCGAGGACTACGAGGCGGCCTACCGCGGCTTCACCTGGCCCGTGCTCGACCGCTTCAACTGGGCGCTCGACTGGTTCGACGTGATCGCCGAGGGGAACGGCACGACCGCGCTCCACATCGTCGAGGACGACGGGAAGGAGGTGAAGCTCTCCTACGCGGAGCTCGCCGAGCGCTCCAACCGGGTGGCGGTGTTCCTGCGCCGCCAAGGGGTGGACCGCGGCCACCGCGTCCTCATGATGCTGCCGAACTCGGTGCCGATCTGGGAGACCATGCTCGCGGCCATGAAGCTCGGGGCGGTCATCATCCCGGCCACCTCGCTCCTCACCCCCGAGGACCTGAAGGAGCGCTTGCAGCGCGGCGACGTGAAGCACGTCGTCACCGACGCCGCCGGGGCCGAGAAGCTCCGGGCCGTCGGCGGGACCTACTCGCGCACGGTGGTGGGCGAGAAGGTCCCGGGCTGGATCAGCTTCGAGCTGGCCCACGCCGAGACGAGCGTGTTCCTCGCCAAGGGCGACACCCACCCGAACGACCCGGTCCTGCTCTACTTCACCTCCGGCACGACGGCGCGGCCCAAGCTCGTGCTCCACACCCACGCGAGCTACCCGGTCGGCCACCTCTCCACCATGTACTGGCTGGGCGTCCGCGAGGGCGACATCCACATGAACATCAGCTCGCCGGGCTGGGGCAAGCACGCCTGGTCGAACTTCTTCGCTCCCTTCAACGCTGGCGCGACGGTCTTCGTCCACAACTACGCGCGCTTCAACGCCCGCCGCACCCTAGAGGTGCTCGCCCACCACGAGATCACCACCCTGTGTGCTCCGCCGACCGTCTGGCGCTACCTCATCCTCGAGGACCTCTCGGCGCACCCGGTCAAGGTCCGGGAGGCGCTCTCGGCGGGCGAGCCGCTCAACCCGGAGGTCATCGACCGCGTGAAGAGGTCCTGGGGCGTCTCCATCCGGGACGGCTATGGGCAGACCGAGACCACCTGCACCATCGGCAACTCCCCCGGGCAGCCGCTCAGGCCCGGCTCGATGGGCCGGCCCATGCCGGGCTTCCGCGTCGCCCTGCTCGACCAGGAGGGCAGGGAGGCGCGCGAGGGCGAGATCGCGCTCTCGCTCGTCCCGAGGCCCACCGGGCTCATGACGGGCTACCAGGACGACCTCACCCTGACCGAGTACGCGACGCGCGACGGCTACTACCGGACCGGCGACGTCGCTGTCCGCGACGCGGACGGGTACATCACCTTCGTCGGCCGCTCCGACGACGTGTTCAAGAGCTCCGACTACCGCATCAGCCCCTTCGAGCTCGAGAGCGCGCTCATCGAGCACGAGGCGGTGGCCGAGGCGGCCTGCGTGCCGAGCCCCGACCCGGTGAGGGGGGTGGTCCCGAAGGCCTTCATCATCCTCAAGCCCGGCCAGGCCCCCTCGCGCGAGATGGCGCTCGACGTCTTCCGCTTCGTCCGCCGGCGCCTCGCTCCCTACAAGCGCGTGCGCCGCATCGAGTTCTCGGACCTCCCGAAGACCATCTCGGGCAAGATCCGCCGGGTCCAGCTGCGCGAGGCCGAGGCGCAGGGCCACGAGCGAAGGCGGGAGCACGAGTACTGGCAGGACGACTTCCCGGAGCTGAAGGACGGCCACTGACCGCCGCCCGAGGCGCCCGGAGGGGGGTGTGCCCGCCCGCCGCGGCGGGCCGGGATGGAGGGCCGCCCGCCCGCCCCGGGTCGGCGCCCTTCGAAAGCCCCTTCCCGGCGGAGGGCGTGGTAAATGGTTAGCAACGGAATCTCGAGCGGGCGCGGACGAAGGTGCGTGCCCAGGGGTGTCCCTTTCCCTCCGGAGAGCGTCACATGCCAATGAACCGGACCATCAGGACCTTCTGCATCACCGGCGCGGACGGCTCCGGCAAGACCGCGATGGTGGAAGCCTTCCTCCGGCTCGCCGACGCCAAGAAGGCGAGCCCGGAAGGATCGACCTCGCGACTCGACGCCGAGCCCGAGGAGAAGAAGCGGAATTTCACGCTCTCGCTCCACCCGGAGAGCTTCGAGGAGGGAGGGCGGACCTTCCACGTGCTCGACTGCCCCGGCTTCGCCGCCTTCCTCACCGAGGTGGAGTGGGCCCTCCAGGTGACCGACGGCGCCTTCCTCGCGGTCTCGGCCGTCGAC
>DATJVF010000072.1:0-5249 GCA_035501995.1 Anaeromyxobacteraceae bacterium | reverse complement strand
GCCGCAGCGGCCACCGGATGACATCCCGAGCGTGCCGAGCCAGCCCATCCCAGTCGCGACGGCCCTGGGGGACAACATCGCCGCGCCTCCGCGCACCGCCATGCAGGCCGCGTTCGAGCTCGCGGCGCGGCAGCTCCTCGAGCAGCGCCCCGAGGACACCGCCAAGAAGTACCCGGAGCTCCTCCACTGGAAGGCCGCAGTGGACGCGGCCCGCTGAAGGCCCCGTCCCGGTCGCCGCCCCTCCCGGCCCGCCGAGGCCACCTCGGGCCGCGCGGCGGCTCGCCGCGAAGGAGGGCCCTCGACCCTGGGCCGTGGCGTTGGACCGACCCCGCGCCCCAACCGGGGAGGTGGCTCGTGTGGCCTACCCGTCGCGTCGGGCGTCCTCTGTGGGCTAAGGTCGACGGTCGGTGACGACGGTGCGGCGGGAGGCTCGGATGACGCGACCTGCGGGCAAGCTCCTCTTGCTCCTGTGGCCGTTGGCCGCCCTGGCGCAGGCCATCTCGCCGGGGGCGCTCAAGGAGGTGCCGGTGGCCCTGGCGCTCGACCAGGCCATCTGGCAGCGGCCCCTCGGGAGCACCGTCTCGCTGGAGATCTCGCTCCGGAACGCCTTCGGCGAGCCGGTGGCCGCGCTCTCCGACGTCCGCACCGAGGTGAGCTCGCCGCTCTTCGCGGGCCCCTTCGCGCTCGACATCCCGGTGGGCAGCCACTCCGGGCGCCTGGTCTTCAAGGCAGAGGCCGTCGGGTCGTACCGCTTGGCGGTGGCCGCGCCAGGGCTCTCCCCGGCGAGCTGCGTCCTCGTCGTGAGGCCCTCCAACGCCCCACCGTCGCCGGCTCCGGCGGCGGGCGGCGTGGGGTCCGGGACCTCCAGGGGTGGCGCCGGGGCACCGCACCGGCCCACCGAGGTCGAGGCGGCTCCCCCACCGCCGCCGGCTGGCCCCGCTCAAGCTCCCGCCCCGCCGGCCACGGGGTTCGCCCCGGTGGCCCCCAGGATCCTGCTCAACCCGGAACGGGTACAGCCCGACCTCCACGGCACCTGGAGCGCGGAGATGAAGGTGGGCTTCTTCGACGAGGCCGGCCGGCTGGTCGCGGCGAAGAACGACTTCCCGGTGCAGCTCACCGCCCGCATGGGCCACCTGTCGAACGACCTCGTGCAGTTCAAGGCGGGCGACTACCTGAGTCCCTCCGTGGTCGTCACCTCCACCTCCGACGGCCTCGACCAGGTGAGCGCGCTCACCCCGTTCGGCACGGTCGACGCCGAGCTGC
This sequence comes from Anaeromyxobacteraceae bacterium, assembly GCA_035501995.1. Classification (GTDB taxonomy): domain Bacteria; phylum Myxococcota; class Myxococcia; order Myxococcales; family Anaeromyxobacteraceae; genus Anaeromyxobacter_A. The sequence continues at coordinate 3,986 of DATJVF010000072.1, read as the reverse complement.
TCTACGACCGACCGGTGCCGGGCCGGCTGCGGGTGGAGGCCCCCTCCAAGGTCGCGAACCCCGGGGGCGCCGCGCGCGCCACCATCGCCGTCTTGCTCGTCTCGGAGGGGGGAGCGCTCACCACCTTCTCCGACCGCGACTTGCGGGTGAGCCTCGCGACCTCGCTCGGCGAGCTCTCCGCCACCGCGCTCACCATCCCGCGCGGCGCCCTCGGCACCGAGGCCACCCTCACCTCGGCGCGCGACGGGCGGGCCCGTGTCACCGTCGACGCGCCCGGGCTCGCCTCCGGCGAGGCGACCGTCAAGTTTTCCTTCCCGCTCTGGCTGGCCCTCCTCGCCGCGGTGGGCGGGGTGGCGGGGAACCTCGTCGTGCGGCCGCCGCGGGGGCGCGCCCGCGCCCACCTCGTGCGGAGCGTGCTCGTCGGCCTGGTGGTGGGCCTGCTCTTCTACGGCGTCGCCTCGTTTCACGCCTTCGCCGACACCGTGACCCTCCCGCTACCGGTGGCGATCTCGCGGATCGCGACCGACAACGAGTTCGGCGCGATCGTGCTGGGCCTTCTGGGAGGGCTCCTCGGACGCGCGTTCTGGCGAGGGCCCGGGCGGCCGAAGGGGGAAGGCGAGGCCGGCGCCGGCGGCTGAGCGCCCCGGTAGCGCCGCCCGGGCGACTCCCGGGAGCGCCCAGGCCCTCAGGGGGTGGACGCGAGGGCCCTCTTCAGCACCTTGCCCATGGCGTTCCTGGGCAGGCTCTCGAGGAGCTTCACCTCGCGCGGGCGCTTGTGGGGTGCGAGCAGCCGGGCCACGTGATCGGAGAGCTCCTCGCCCCGCACCTCGGACCCCGGGTTCAAGACCACGAAGGCCACGATCCGCTCGCCCAGGTCGTCGTCGGGGCGACCGACGACGGCCGCCTCGCGCACCTTGGGGTGCTCGAGGAGCGCCGCCTCGATCTCCCCGGCGCCCACCTTGTAGCCACCGGTCTTGATGAGATCGGTGGCGCGGCGACCGACGAGGCGCACCTCGCCCTCGGGAGTGAGATGGGCGATGTCGCCGGTGTGGAAGTAGCCCGCGGCGTCCATCGCGGCCGCGGTGGCCTCGGGCCGATTGAGGTACCCCGCGAACACGTTCGGCCCCTTCACCGTCACCTCGCCGAGCTCGTCCGGGCGCTGCACCATGGGCCGCCCGTCCTCGTCGGCGAGCCTGAGGGAGACGCCGGGCAGGGGCGGACCGACGGTGCCCGGCGTCCTTGGGCCGTCGTGACGCGCCGCGCAGTTGATGAGGGTCTCGGTGAGCCCGTACCGTTCCACCACCCGCTGTCCTAGCAGCCGCGCAAGCCGCTCGTGCTCGCGCAGCGGCAGCGCCGCCGAGCCCGAGACCACGAGGCGCGCGGAGGCGAACCGGCGCGCGTCGCCCGGGTTCGATTCCGCGTGCTCCACCAGCCGGTGGTACATGGTCGGGACCCCGAAGGCCATCGTCCCCCCCGCGCCCATGGCGGCGCAGAGGGCCTCGGGTGAGAAGCGGGGCAAGAGGTTGAGCCGCGAGCCGATCCGCACGCTTCCCAGCACGCCCAGGACGAGCCCGTGGACGTGGAAGAGCGGGAGGGCGTGGACGAGGGTGTCGTCCTCCGTCCAGCCCCAAGCCTCCGCCAGGGCGTCGAGGTCGAAGGCAGCGTTGCGATGGCTGATGACCGCACCCTTCGGCGCCCCGGTCGTGCCGGAGGTGTAGAGGACGAGCAAGGGATCGTCCGCGTCGGCGGCCTCGGGGTGTTTCGAAGGGCCGGCGCCGTACAGGCCGCGCACCCCCGGGGTCCTCGCGCCGAAGGCCGCCGGCTCGGCCGCCAGCACCAGCCGGGGCGCCGAATCGGTGAGGACGTGGGCGAGCTCTCGCTCCCCGATGGCCGGGTTGAGCGGCACGGTCGGTGCGCCGAGGAGCGCGTTCCCCACCAGCGCGACCAGGGTGGGGAGCCCGGGGGTCGCCCACACCGCCACCCGATCGCCGCGCCGGACGCCGTCGGCGAAGAGGCCCCCCGCGTGCCGGCGCGCAGCGAGCGCCAGCTGCCCGTAGGTGAGCGTGGCCTCCCCGATCCGGATGGCGGGACGCGATGGAAGGCGATCGAGCCTCGGGAAGAGGGGGTGCATGGCGAAGGGCCGGCTTCGTCCGGCGAAGCGGTGTGCGCGCCACGACTCTCCTAATCGCCCGCATGGGCCGGTACACCCGAGAAGCCAGGCCCCCAGAAGAGACCCCGGCGCCCCACGACGGCCGCTCCCCTCGAGCGGGGCACGCGGCCCTCGAGCCAAGGGCGGCTGCGACCGCCGGACCCTCGACAAGGAGGCGTCGCCTCGTGGAGGATGCGCCAGAGGGGCGACCGCCCTTGGAGGCGCGCCGGGGAGAGGCCATGCAATACCGCGAGCTGGGTCGCACGGGCTTCAGGGTCTCCACCATCAGCTTCGGGGCCTGGGCCATCGGAGGGAGCTGGGGCGGGGTGGACGACGCCGAGTCCCTCGCCGCGCTGCACCGGGCGGTCGACCGGGGCGTGAACTTCTTCGACACCGCCGACGTCTACGGCGACGGCCGCAGCGAGCGGCTGATGGCGCGGCTCCGCCGCGACCGTCCGGGACGCCTGTACGTCGCCACCAAGGCTGGGCGCCGTCTCGACCCGCACGTCGCCGCGGGCTACGACCGGGCGAACCTCACCGCCTTCGTGGAGCGCAGCCTCAGGAACCTCGAGGTCGAGGCGATCGACCTCCTGCAGCTCCACTGCCCTCCGACCGACGTGTACTACCGGCCCGAGGTCTTCGGCGTCCTCGACGACCTCGTGGCCGCCGGCAAACTGCGCCACTACGGCGTGAGCGTGGAGCGGGTCGAGGAGGCCCTGAAGGCCCTCGAGTACCCCGGCGTCGCGTCGGTCCAGATCATCTTCAACATCTTCCGCCAGCGCCCGGCGGACCTGTTCTTGAAGGAGGCGCAGCGGCGGGGCGTCGGCATCCTGGCCCGCCTGCCGCTCTCCTCGGGCCTCCTGGCTGGAAAGATGACCCGGTCGAGCGTGTTCGCGGCCGACGATCACCGTTCCTTCAATCGCCAGGGGCAGGCGTTCGACCGCGGCGAGACCTTCTCCGGGCTCGACTTCGAATCCGGCCTCGCCGCCGTCGAGGAGCTGCGCCGCCTCGCCCCGGCGGGGATGACCCTGGCTCAGCTCGCCCTCCGATGGATCCTGATGTTCGACGCGGTCACCTGCGCCATCCCGGGAGCCAAGCGGCCGGCCCAGGTCGACGAGAACGCGGCGGCCTCCGACCTACCGCCCCTCGACGGCGCGGTCATGACCGCCATCCGCGAGCTCTACGAAGCCAGGATCCGCGCCCAGGTCCATCCCTACTGGTAGATCGGCCGGGCGCCCGCCTCCCCCCAGGGGGCGTAGGCGCTTGCGCTCCGCGGCTCGAGCGGAGCGGCTTTGCGCTATCATCGCCAGCGAGACCCGTGCCCGAGTCGCCGACCCAGACCGTCGAGGCCCACCCTCGCGCGCCCTTCGCCACCCGGTCGGTGGTCCTCGCCCGGCACGGCATGGTGTCGGCCGCGCAGCCGCTGGCGGTGGAGGCGGGGGTCGAGGTCCTCAGGAGGGGCGGGAGCGCGGTGGACGCCGCGCTGGCCGTGAACGGCTGCCTCGCCGTCATGGAGCCCACCGCCTGCGGGCTGGGTGGGGACCTCTTCGCCCTGGTGTGGGAGCCGAAGAGCCGCAAGCTGCACGGGCTCAACGCCTCGGGCCGCTCGCCCCGCGCCCTCGCCATCGAGAGGCTACCGGGCTTCGAGAACGGCCTCATCCCCCTGCACTCGCCGTACGCCTGGACGGTCCCGGGGTGCGTCGACGGGTGGTGCGAACTGCGGCGGCGCTTCGGCAAGCTCTCGATGCGCGAGATCCTGGCACCCGCCATCGCCTATGCCCGCGAGGGCTTTCCGGTGAGCCGGGTCATCGCCGAGGACTGGGCGCGCGGGGTCCCG
>DATJVF010000071.1:0-4418 GCA_035501995.1 Anaeromyxobacteraceae bacterium | reverse complement strand
AGGGACCCCGGCGCCGGTGCGGGCCGCGAAGGCGAGGCGCCGCGCTCGCTTCGACGACCGCCCCGCTTCTCGGCCCGCGAGGCGCGCTCCGCCGCCGGGGTGGCGCAGGGGACCCCGGGCCCTCGCCGACCCACAGTGTGCGGCCCGTGGGCCGGGCGCCCCGAAGCCCTGGTTAGGTCCGCGCGATCACCGGCGGTCCCGGACGGCCGGAGCCGGCGGGACCCCCGGGCGGCGCGGCGGCACAAGGGGTGCACGGGCCCGGCGGGGAGGGCCGCATGGACATTCTCGTCGTGGACGACAGCAAGGCGATGCGGGCCATCGTGATCCGGGCCGTGAAGGGCGTGTGCGCCGAGGCCACCTGCCGCGAGGCGGCCAACGGCGTGGAGGCGCTGGCCGCCGTCCGGCAGGCGCCCCCCGATCTCGTGCTCACCGACTGGAACATGCCCGAGATGTCGGGGTTCGACCTCATCAAGGCCCTCCGCAGCGAGGGCCACACCCTCAAGATCGGGATGGTCACTTCCGAGAGCAACCCCGACCTGAAGGAGCAGGCGCTGCAGGCCGGCGCCGGCTTCCTGCTCCACAAGCCCTTCACGCAGGACGCGGTGCGCGCCGCCCTGAAGACCGTGCTTCCATGAACACCACCCTCGCTCCGGCCGACTGGCTCGAGGCCCTGCAGACCGAGTTCGACGCCCTCGCCCGGGGCTCGCTCGGCTTCGCGGCGGTCGAGCGGGAGCGGGAGTGCAGCGAGCCGCCGGCCGGGATGGAGGGGGCCTACCTCGGCCTCATCGCCTCCGAAGGGCCCTCCTTCCAGGTGGGCCTCGTCGCTCCGAGCGAGGGGTGCCGGGCGATGGCGAACGGCCTGCTCGGCAGCGCCGCGCCCGACGAGCCGCTCGGCGCCGCCGACGTGGCCGACGCCGTCTGCGAGATCGTGAACATGCTGGCCGGCGGCGTGCAGCGCCGCCTGCGCCAGGAGGGCGGGCTCAACCTCGGGCTCGGGCTCCCCACCTTCTTCCACGGGCCCCTCCAGACCACCGACCGGCTGGGGGTGACGGCGGCCCTGGTGCGGCTGGGCGGGTTTCCCTCGGCCCTCCTCGTCGTGCACCCGAGGACGCGCGGACTGGAGAGCTAAGTCGCCATGGCACACGACCACACGGAGGGTGGGGCCACCCCGCGGAGCGCAGCCGCCGTCCTGGAGGACCTGGCCGTCGCCGTGATGAGCGTCGACGCCGCCGACGAGCCGGGCGTGGCGAGGCTCATCGCGCTCTTCGACGAGCTCGCCCTCGCCTCGGCCGACCTGGCCCCGCCGGCCCGCGCCACCGCCGAGAGGCTGCGCTCCGAGAGCTTCGACGTGCGCCGGCTGGCCTCGGCCCTCGACGAAGCCTCCGAGGAAGTGGCGAAGCTGCAGGACCGGCTCGCCCGTCCGTCCGCGCCCGAGCGCCCGCCCGAGGCGAAAGGCCAGCCCGCCGACCCCGACGCCTTCGTCCTGCCGGAATGGGGCGACGAGAAGACGCTCTCCGACTTCCTGGCCGCCCAGCGCGTGGGCCTGGAAGAGCTCGAGGGCATGATCCTGGGGATGGAGCGGGGCGACCCGGAGAGCCGCGCCGCCTTCAGGCGGCGGCTCCACACCCTGAAGGGCGAGGCGGGGGTCCTTTCCCTGGAGGACCTCGAGCACGTCTGTCACGCCACCGAGGGCTTCCTCGAGGCCCGCGGGGTCTCGGCGGAGGTGACCGACCGCCTGCTCAAGGTGCGCGACTGGATGGCCGGGGCGCTCGAGTCCTACGCGCACATGCGCCTCCCGAAGCCGAGGGCGGAGGAGATCGTCCGCTCGCTCGCGCCCGAAGCGCCCGCCCCGGCGCGAAGCGGTGAGGGGGCCCCGCCCGTCGCCGTGGCGCCGCTAGCCGAAGAGGCGCCGGCTCAGGCGGCGGCCGCGCCACCCGCGTCGGCCCCGGCCGCGCCCGAGGCCCCCCTTCCGAGCGACCGGGTCGAGCGCGATGCCGAGACGGTCGGCCTGTTCGGGGAGTTCCTCTCGGAGAGCGGGGAGGGGCTGAACCGGGTCGACCAGATCCTCATGAACGTGGAGCGCGACGGGATCAACGCCGACACCGTCAACAGCCTCTTCCGCGTCTTCCACACCATCAAGGGCACCGCCGGTTTCCTCGAGCTCAGCGAGGTCATCTCGCTCGCGCACGAGACCGAGACGATGCTCAACAAGTGCCGGGAGAAGTCGCTCGAGCTCGAGGGCGTGGTGATCGACCTCGTCTTCGACGCCACCTCGGCCCTGCGCGAGATGCTGGAGGGCGTCCGGCTGGCGGTGGAGGCCGGCACCGGCTTCCCGCGGCGGGAGGGGCTCGAGGCCATCCTGCGCTCGATCCAGGACGCGACCGAGGGCCGGACGGTGGCGGAGAAGGAGCTCCCGGCCGCCGGGAAGGGCGAGCGCCTCGGCGACGTCATCACCCACCCGCCCATCTCGGTCTCGCCCGAGGCGGTGGCCAAGGCCGTGCAGCGGCAGGCGCTCACCGGGCGGAGGCTCGGCGAGGAGCTCGTGGCCCTGGGGGCGGCCGAGCCGGCCCAGGTGGCTCAGGCCCTGCGGGCCCAGAACCGGGTCCGGGAGGCGAGCGAGGCCGAGCCGGCGGTGAAGCTCAAGGAGACCATCAAGGTCGACCTCGAGCGGGTGGACAGCCTGGTGGAGATGATCGGGGAGCTGGTGGTGGTGGAGGCCATGGTGGTGAACGCGCCCGAGATCGCCAAGACGAGCTCGGTGCGGGTGCGCAACTGCCTGGCCCAGCTCGCCAAGGTGACCCGCGACCTGCAGGACGTCGGCATGCGGATGCGCATGGTGCCGGTGGCCGGGGTCTTCCAGAAGATGGCTCGCATGGTGCGCGACCTGTCGCGCCGCAGCGGCAAGCAGGTGAACCTCGTCACCTCCGGCGAGTCGACCGAGATGGACCGCAGCATGGTCGAGCGCATCGCCGACCCGCTGGTGCACATGATCCGCAACGCCTGCGACCACGGCCTCGAGTCGAGCGAGGAGCGGCTGGCGGTCAAGAAGCCGGTGGTCGGGCAGATCAGGCTCAGCGCCTACCACGAGAGCGGGAGCGTCATCATCGAGGTGGCCGACGACGGGCGCGGCCTCAACCAGCCCGCCATCCTCAAGAAGGCCATCGAGAAGGGACTCATCACCTCGGCCGAGGGCATGAGCGAGGACGAGATCCACAACCTCATCTTCGCGCCGGGGTTCTCGACCGCCAGCAAGGTCACCGAGATCTCGGGGCGCGGGGTGGGGATGGACGTCGTGAAGCGCAACATCGACGCCATGCGCGGCCGGGTGGTCATCACCTCCCAGCCCGGCGCCGGGACCCGCTTCAAGCTGGTGCTGCCGCTCACCCTCGCCATCATCGACGGCATGCTGGTCGCCTGCGGCGAGGAGCACTACATCATCCCGACCCTCTCCATCGTCGAGTCCATCAAGCCCGACCGCAAGATGCTCGTCTCCTTCGCCCAGAAGAACGAGATGATCAACCTGCGAGGGGAGATCCTGCCCCTCGTCCGGCTCGACCGGCTCTTCGACCTCGCCGGCGCCAAGTCCGACCCCAGCGAGGCCCTGGTGGTGGTGGTGGAGGCCATGGGTCGCCGCATGGGCCTGCTCGTCGACGAGGTGGTCACCCAGCAGCAGGTGGTGATCAAGACCCTCGGCGAGGGCCTGGGCCGCACCCGTTACCTGGCGGGCGCCGCCATCCTCTCCGACGGGCAGGTCGGCCTCATCCTCAACGTCGACGAGATGGCCGGGCTGGTGCAGAAGTCCGTCAACTACTTCCGCGATCGCGGGGAGGCCCTGGTGGCTCCGGCCGAGGTCGCACCGGAGGCCCAAGCATGAGGAACGAACAGACCCAGGGCGCGGCGAGCGCGCAGCCCCAAAGCGAGCTCGGCGCGGCGCTGGCCGGCAAGTACATGACCTTCAAGCTGGCGAGCGAGATCTACGGCCTCGAGATCCTGAAGGTGCGCGAGATCATCGGGCTCATGGACATCACGCGGGTGCCGAAGAGCGCCCCCTTCATCCGGGGCGTCATCAACCTGCGCGGCAAGGTGATCCCGGTCGCCGACCTGCGGCAGAAGTTCGGCATGGAGCCCTGCCAGACCACCGACCAGACCGTGATCATCGTGGTGCAGTGCGCCGTCGGCGGCCGCACGCTCACCATGGGCATCCTGGTCGACCAGGTGCTCGAGGTGCTGTCCATCGACGGGGCGCAGATCGAGCCGCCGCCGCAGCTCGGCGAGGCGGCCGTCGAGTCGAAGTTCATCCTGGGCGTCGGCAAGGCCGGCGAGCGCGTCATCTTCCTGCTCGACATCGGAGAGGTGCTGGGCGGGACGGTGGGCGCGAGCGCCTAGTCCGCCGCCGCAAGAGGGCTCCCCCCGGAGCC
>DATJVF010000070.1:0-7736 GCA_035501995.1 Anaeromyxobacteraceae bacterium | reverse complement strand
TGCCCCACCGGAACGGCTCCGCGGCGACGTCGAAGATGGTGACCCAGCCGCTCACCGCTGACACCTCGGGCAGAAGAAGGTCGAGCGCTGGGCCTGCACGAGGCGGCGCAGGCGAGCTCGCCGGCACCTCGGGCACCTCTCGCCCTCCCGGGCGTAGACGAGGAAGGGGTTCTCGGCGCCCGGCTCCTCGACGTAGGTCACCTCCGGCCGCTCCTCGCGGGCGATGGTCTCCCGGATAGCGGCCACCACCGCGACCGCGAGCCTGCGCACCTCGGCGCGCGTGAGGTCGCGCGCCCTCCGGCGCGGGTCGATCCGCGCCCGGTGGAGCGCCTCGCTGGCGAGGATGTTGCCCACCCCGGCGAGCAGCGACTGGTCGAGGAGCGCCACCTTCACCGGGCTGCGGCGGCGAAGCAGCTCCCGCGCGAGGCGCCGGACGTCGACGCCGTCCGTCAGCGGGTCGGGTCCCAGGGCCGCGATCTCGGGGACCTCCTCGAAGCTGGCCCTCGGCACCACCCTCAGCCGTCCGAAGAGGCGCGGGTCGCGGTAGTGCAGGACGACCCCGTCGTCGAGCAGGAGGCGCGCGCGCGAGTGGCTGGGCGGCGCCTCGCCGCGCGTGCGCCGCAGCCACTTGCCGGTCATGCCGAGGTGGGAGATGAGCCCGAGCGGCTCCTCGCCGTCCCGCTCCAGGCGCACCAGGATCTGCTTGCCGACCCGCCGCACCGAGGCGACCCGGCGGCCTCTGAGCGCCGCCTCGAAGCCCTTGGCGCGCCCGGGGCGAAAGAGCCGGCCCGCGCGCGCCTCGGTCTCGACGCCCTCGACCTCCCGCCCGCTCGCCCAGGCGCGCAGGTGACGGGTGGCGATCTCCACCTCGGGGAGTTCCGGCATGCGCCACCCGCGACGGGGCCCCTCGTTCCGCTCGAGCGAGGGCCGCACCGCCTCCTTTTTCGAAAGGCGGGCTCGCGCCTGCCGCGAAGCCCGCCCGAAGGGTCCCTAGGTTCGCACGAAGGCCGAGAGGAAGAAACCGTCGGTGCCGTGCCGGTGCGGCAAGAGCTGCAGGGTCTCGCCCCTCGCGCCGAGCGCCGCCGCGAGGTCCGCCCCGAGCGCCGCCGCGAGGGGGCAGGGAGAGAGGAGCTCGCGGGCGACGAAGCTCGCCACCTCCTCGTTCTCCAGCCGCCCGATGGCGCAGGTGGCATAGACGAGGCGGCCGCCCGGCCGCAGGAGCTGGGCGTAGCGCAGCAGGAGCTCCTTCTGGAGGGCGGCGAAGCGGGCCGGTTCCGCGGGCCCGAGACGGTAGCGCAGGTCGGGATGGCGCCTCAGCGAGCCGAGGCCGCTGCAGGGGGCGTCGACGAGCACCCGGTCGCAGGCCCCGGCGAGGTCCGCCAGCGCCGCCCCGGCCTCCGGGCCGGGGGGGACGGTGCGGGTGCGCAGGTTGTGGACCTCGGCCCGGCGCGCGCGCCGCCGCGCTTCCTCCAGGCGCTCCGGGTCCCGGTCGAGCCCGTGGAGCGAGCCCTTGCCGTGCATCTCGGCGGCGAGCGCCAGGGCCTTCCCGCCCGCTCCGGCGCAGGCGTCCACCACCACCTGGCCGGCGCGGGCCCCCACCGCGAGGGCGATGAGCTGGCTCCCCTCGTCCTGGATCTCGAAGAGCCCCTCCTGGAAGGAGGGGAGCGCGAAGGCGTTCTGGTGACCGTCGAGGGCGAGCCCCCAGGGCGAGTAGCGGGTGGGGTGGGCCGAAACTCCCTCCTCCTCGAGCCTTCGCACGAGCCCCTGGCGATCGGTCTTGAGGAGGTTCGCCCGCGCGGTGAGCGGCGCGCGCGCGTTGAGGGAGAGGGCGAGCGCGCGACCCTCCTCGGCGCCGAGCTCCTCCACGAACCGCTCGGCGATCCAGCGCGGCAGGGAGCTCTCGACCGAGAGGCGCTCCAGCGGGTCCTCCAGGGCGGCGATGCGGGCGTCGGCGCGCTCGAGCGCGTCCGCGATGAGCCGCGGCGCGAGGCCCAGGCGGCGGGCCGCCGCCTCGGCCGAGGTGGGGCCGCTCCTCGCGAGATGGAGGGCGTAGAGGGTGGCGAGGTCGGGCTCCCGCTCGCCCGCGCCGAGGAGGAAGGCGAGCTGCCCGAGCGAGCGCAGGATCCCGTAGACCGATTCCGCCACCGCCCGGCGCTCCTGCGCGTAGAGGCGCTTCTCGCGCCTGAGCACGCGGTCGAGGGCGCGGTCGGAGAGCCAGCCCTGCTCGCGTACCAGGCCGAAGGCCTCCAGCACGGCGGCGTCGACGAGATCGGTGCGCAGCAGCCTCGACATGGCGGACCGGACCTCCTCGGGCGGGGAGGGCGGGCGCCCGCCCCCAAAGGCCCTAGAGGGCGGAGAGCACCTCCCCGACGTGCCCGTCCACCTTCACCTTCGAGAAGATCGACTCCACCTCGCCCTCCTTGCCGACGAGGACGGTGGTGCGCACCGTCCCCATCACCTTCTTGCCGTACATGTTCTTCTCGCCCCAGGCGCCGTAGGCCTTCTGGACCCTGGCGTCGGGATCGGAGAGCAGCGGGAACGGCAGGCCGTACTTCTCCTTGAACTTCTTCTGCGAGGCGGGCTTGTCCTTGGAGATCCCCAGCACCGCCACCTTCCTCCTCACGAAGGCGTCGATCTCGTCGCGGAAGTCGCAAGCCTCGCGGGTGCAGCCCGAGGTCATGGCCTTCGGATAGAAGAACACCACCACCCGCCGTCCCCGGTAGTCGGAGAGCTTCACCTCGTTCCCGTCCTCGTCGGGCAGCGCGAAGTCGGGGGCCTTCTTCCCCTGCTCGAGTGCCATGGAGCCTCCCTCGCTCTTCGGAGCGGCCGTATTAGACTCGGTGGCGGTGGCCGGCGCAAACCACAACCGCCGCCGGCGCCCGGCGCCGGGCCCTCCGCGGTCTCCGTCCGCGCCGCCCGCCCTGGGAGGGCGTCCGGCGGTCCTGCTCGCCGTCGCGCTCGACCGGGAGGGCCGCCCGGCCAAGGTGAGCGCGCTCGACCCGGCCCGGAGGCGCGAGCGCGGACCGTTCCGCTGCGCGGGCTGCGGCGAGGTGGTGGTGGCGCGCCTCGGTCGCCTGAGGCGCCGCCACTTCGCCCACCGGCCCGGCTCGACCTGCCCGCTCACGAACCCCGAGACGGCCCTGCACCTCGAGGCGAAGGCGCGGCTCCTCGAGCTCTGCCGCCAGGCCTTCGCGGGCGACCTCGCGGTGCGCCTCGCCGCCCGCTGCCCGCGCTGCCGCCGCCTCGCCCCTTTCCCCCTCGGCGAGGCGGGCGACGCCGCCCTCGCCGAGGCCACGGTGGGCAACCTCAGGGTGGACGTCCTCGTCACCCGGGGAGGCGCTCCGGCCCTGGCCCTCGAGGTGCGGGTCTCGAACGCCCTCGACGCGAGGAAGGAGGAGGCTCTCCTCGGGCTAAGCCTGCCCACCTTCGAGATCGACGCCCGCGAGAGCTTCGAGGAGCAGCTTTCCGACGGGGTCCTCCTGCGCGTCGCCCGGAGCCTCGGCCTGTCGCCCTGTGCCGCCTGCAGGTCCTCGGAGCAGGCGGAGGCTGGTCGGGCCCTCGGAGGGGAGGCGGCCGCCCTGGCCGAGCTCGAGGCCTACCGCGCTCGCGGGCTCTTCGGACCCCGCCCGGGGGCTCCAACCGGGCGGGCGCCCGGGCTCTCTGCCGCTGACCGTTCACGGCTCGAGAGGGAGTTTCGCTGTCCAGAGTGCGGCGAGGGCGCGCTCGAACTCGGAGAGGCACTCGCCCGCCACACCTGTCCGGGGCGAGCTCCGAGGCCGGTCGCCTGGCGGGGCTACGACGGAGCCTTGGTCGAGCTCGCCTGGTGGAGGGGCGCGGGGAGGTAAGGCCGCGCGGCCGCGGCCCTTCTTGCGAGGCCGAATAGGGTGTGTTAATGGAGCAGTCCCCATTCGCTCAAGGCCCAAGGGCCGCGGTGAGCGGGCAATAGCGGAAGCGTCGTAAATTCACACACTTCCCTGCGTCGCGCCCCGGTGTCCTCACGAGCTGGCGGGCCTGAAGCCTTGGCCCTCACCTCGCCTGGACGAGAGCGCACCGCGAGAAGGGGAAGTGGCGGATCACAAACCGGAGAAGTCCCCCTATGGAAACGCAGCAGGAGCCTGTCGAGACCGCGCCCGTCCCGGCCGCGGTCCCCGTCGAGTCCCCCCCCGCCCCCGCCGAGGGAATGGCGGCCGCCCTGGTGGGCCAGGGCAGCGCCATCACCATGAAGCAGCTGCTCGAGGCGGGCGTGCACTTCGGGCACCAGACGAAGCGCTGGAACCCGAAGATGAAGCCCTTCATCTTCGGCGCCCGCAACGGCATCTACATCATCGACCTGCAGAAGACGGTGGCCCTCGCCCGCAGCGCCTTCCGCTTCGTCTCCGACGCGGTGGCGCGCGGTGGGTCGGTGCTCTTCGTCGGCACGAAGAAGCAGGCCCAGGACGCGGTGCGCGAGGAGGCGGTGCGGTCGGGCATGTTCTCGGTGACGAACCGCTGGCTCGGCGGGACGCTCACCAACTTCAAGACCATCAAGACCGGCATCGAACGCCTGAAGACCATCGAGAAGATGGCGCAGGACGGCACCTACGAGCGCCTGCCCAAGAAGGAGATCGCCCAGCTCGAGCGCGAGCGCGAGAAGCTCGAGAAGAACCTCGGCGGCATCAAGGAGATGAACCGCCTCCCCGCCGCCGTGTTCGTCATCGACACCAAGAAGGAGCACATCGCGGTGCACGAGGCGAACCGGCTCGGCATCCCGGTGGTGGCGGTGGTCGACACCAACTGCGACCCCGAGGGCATCGACTACATCATCCCCGGGAACGACGACGCCATCCGGTCCATCCGGCTCTTCACCGGCAAGGTGGCCGAGGCCTGCCTGGAGGGCAAGGCCCGCCACGGCGCCTGGGTGGCGGAGCACGGCGCCGAGCAGCGCGAGCAGGAAGACCGCGACGCCGCCAGCGAGCGCAGCCCGCGCGACCGCCGCGAGCGCGGCGGCCGCGGCCGCGACCGCGAGCGCCGTCCGCGCGAGGACCGCGGCGCCGCGAGCGCCAAGGTCGAGGTGGTGCGCAAGGGCGACGTGGCCCCGGTCGAATCCGAGGCCCAGGCCGCCCCCAAGCCGGACTAGCCGCCTTGAGCCGCCCCAGAGGGCGCGTCTCGCTCGCGGGCGAAGGGACCCGTTCGCCCGCTCACAGCATTCTACCCACCGCTTAAGGAGAGGAACGTGGCCGAGATCAGCGCGAAGTTGGTTCAGGAACTCCGGGAGAGGACCGGGGCCGGCATGATGGACTGTAAGCGGGCGCTCTCCGAGGCATCGGGCGACGTCGCCAAAGCCGAGGACATCCTGCGCAAGAGGGGCCTCTCGGCCGCCGCCAAGAAGGCCAGCCGGGCGGCTTCCGAGGGCGCGGTGGCGAGCTACATCCACATGGGCGGCAAGATCGGCGTGCTCATCGAGGTGAACTGCGAGACCGACTTCGTGGCCCGCACCGACGGCTTCCAGACCCTGGTAAAGGACCTCGCCATGCAGGTGGCCGCCGCCGCGCCGCTCTGGGTGCGCCGGGAGGAGGTGCCCGCCGAGGTGGTCGCCAAGGAGATGGAGATCGGCAAGGCGCAGGCCCGGGAGCAGAAGAAACCCGAGGCCATCCTGGAGAAGATCGCCACCGGCAAGCTCGAGAAGTTCTACAGCGAGGTGTGCCTGCTCGAGCAGCCCTTCGTCCGCGACGACAAGAAGAAGGTCTCCGACGTCTTGGCCGAGGCGGTGGCCAAGATCGGGGAGAACATCCAGGTGCGCCGCTTCGCCCGCTTCGTCCTCGGCGAGGGCCTCGAGAAGAAGCAGGAGAACCTGGCCGGCGAGATCGCCAAGCTGGCGCAGGGGTAGCCCGCGAGGGAGCTCGTGTGGCCCGCGCCGCGGGCCAAGAACCGCAAGACGCTGAAGCCCCGGCCGGAAGGCGGCCGGGGCTTCCTAGTTCTCGGGGGGCCTCCCCGCACGGGAAGGCCCCGCGACGCCGGGACGCTACGGGGTGACGGTGATGGCGACCGGAGCTGCCTTCACGAGCCCGAAGGTCATGGTGCCCGCGACGGGGTCGAGGCTCTTCATGGCCTCGAACGAGGCGGTCATGCTGACCGTGCCGCCGCCGAGCCCGGTGGCGGTGCCGGTGGGGTCGACCGCCAGCACGGTGAAGCTCGGCAGCCAGTACATGGCGCGCGCGGTGAGGTCGAAGGTGAAGCCGGGCGGGTCGTCGTAGCTGCCGGTGACGGTGAAGGTGGTCTGGTCCCCCACCGCGACGGTGGAGCTGGCGGCCGTTGCCGCGATCCCGGTGAGCAGCCCTCTCGTCACCGTGACCGGCACCGGGGTGGCGTTCGACACCGTGCTCCCGTCGGCGTTGGTGAAGGTGGCCGTCACCCCGGCGCAGGGGGTCTCCGCGCCGGAGGCGGCGCAGGGCAGGTAGACGGCGAGGGGGGACTGGAAGGGGAGCTCGGTCGAGACGCTCGTCAGGTTGATGGTCGCGTAGGTGTTCGAGTCGGTGGCCGAGTTGTTGGCGAGCGCGAGCGCCACGAAGTTCGTGACGTCCTGGGTGCTCCCGTCAGGGAGGGTGGCGGTGACCGTCAGGGCGACGCTGGTGTCGACCGGCAGCACCACCGCCGAGGGGCTGATGGCGAGGGAGGTGATGGTGTTGAGCGCGCTCACCGCCATCGTGGCCGTGCCCTGCACGGTGGTGGTGCCGAGCGTGAAGGCGGCGGTGATGGTGACCGTACCGGCCGCCACCGGGGTGACCGTGCCGCCGGACACGGTGGCGATGGTCTCGTCCGAGGAGCTCCAGGTGGCGAGGGCGGTCACGTCGAGGGGGTTCGCGCCCGACGGCGTGAGCGGCGGGTCGAGGGTGGCGGCCGCGCTGCAGTTCCCCGAGGCCTGGGTGTTGCCGCTCGGCACGAGCGTCACGCTGGGGTCACAGCTCACCGCGAGGCCGGTCGGAACCCGGACCGTGTCGACCACGCTCTCGGAGGCCGAGAGGCCCTCCTCGATGACGGTCAGCTGGACCGTCCCCGCCCCGACCCCGGTGAGGGTCGAGCCGGTCAGAGGGGCGATGAGGGCCGACGGCGTGTTGAAGGTGGCCTTCTGGGTGACGTCCGCCACCGAGCCGTCGGCAAAGTAGCCGATCACCGAGAAGGGGATGGAGAGGCCCACGGTCAGGTCGGGGAGAGGCGGGAGGAGGGCCAGCCCGACGAGCTGCGCGGTGACGACGAGGTTCTGGCTGGTGCTCTGGCCCTGGTAGGTGGCCGAGATGGCGACCGTGCCCGGGGCCACCCCGGTCACGAGGCCGTTCGCGTCGACGGTGGCGATGGTGGTGTCGGCCGAGCTCCAGGTCACCCCGAGGAGGGTCTGGCTGCCCACGTTACCGTTCCGGACCTCGAGGGTGAGCTGCAGGCTGGTCCCGGCCTCGACGACGGGGGTCACCGGGAGGACGGATAGCACCGTGGCGGTGCCGTAGTTCACCACGCCGGGGCCGCCGCTGTCGCCGTTGGTGCAGGCGACGAGGCCCGCGGCGAAGAGGAACGCTATCACGTTCAGTCGTGATCTCTGCATGTGAAGTCCCTTTCTTTCGCGGTGCGAGCGCGGTCGCATCAGATGTCCTGGGTGAGCCGGACCCAGAAGTAGCGGCCCAGGAAGTCGTAGCCGCCGGTGGGGTCGGTGGCCGCCGTGAAGCCGCCGAAGATGTTGGGCGGCGAGACGTTGAACACGTTGTTGA
>DATJVF010000069.1:0-3030 GCA_035501995.1 Anaeromyxobacteraceae bacterium | reverse complement strand
CGGCGAGGGCCCGGCCCTGCGGCTCCGACAGGTGGTCGAGGGCGGGTAAGGCGAGGCCGAGGAGGGAGAGCCGCTCGCCGGGCCCGGCGGCCTCGAGCGCGCCGAGGAGCTTCTCCACCTCGCGCCCGAGGGCGGGGTCGTTCCGAGCGAGGTAGGCGAGCTGGGAGGCCCTCGGCGAGGGCGCCCCGCGCACGAGGAGGGCGCAGGCGAGGGCCCGGGCGCCGAACGGCTCGCGCGCGGCGGCGAGGAGGGCCGGCGAGAGGCGCGCGAGGAGGTCGACGCCGTGGGCCACGTGCTCGGGGGCGAGCGGCGCGGCGAGCGGGGGCGGAGCCCTGGGCGCGGGCCCATCCCCCCGCGCGGCCGCCGGGGTGGGCCGGGCGAGGGGAACCCCGGCTGCGTCCGGCCTCCCCCCCGCGAGCGGCCGCCGAGCGGCCGCCGAGGGGCCGAGGCGGCGGATGCGCTCCTCGATGGGAGGGTGGGTCGAGAAGAGCGCCGCCAGGGCGCCCCCCACGCCCTCGGCGAAGAAGAGGTGGGCCGCCTCGTGCGCGTAGGGGCTCTCGACCGCCGAACCCAGGGCCGCCACCTTGCTGAGCGCCCGGGCGAGGCCGTCCGGGTTGCGGGTGAACTGCACCGCCGAGGCGTCGGCCAGCCACTCGCGCTCGCGGGCCACCGCGTAGCGGAGCAGCTTGCCGCAGAGGACGCCGAAGCCGCCGGCCACGACGAGGGCCAGGCCCAGGAAGAAGAAGGAGCTTCCCCGGCGGTCGCGCCCGCGGCCCCGGAAGGAGGCGTTCTCCAGCACGAGGCGTCCCAGGAGCGCCAGGATGCCGAGCCCCCCCACCGCCGCCATGAGCCGGAGGTCGATGCGGGTGTCGGCGTTGAGCAGGTGGGAGAGCTCGTGGGCTACCACGCCCTGCAGCTCGTCGCGGTCGAGCTTCTCGAGCGCGCCGCGGGTCACCGCCACCGCGCCGTGGCCCGGGGTGTAGCCGGCGGCGAAGGCGTTCAGGCCCTGCTCGCGGTCGAGGACGTAGAGGTGCGGGACCGGCAAGCCGGCCGCGATGGCCATCTCCTCCACCACGTTCACCAGGCGGCGCTCGCTCGCCTCGCTCGTGGCCCGGTCGAGCGGCCGGCCGCCGAGGAGGAGCGCCACCGCCTCCCCCCCGCCGGCGCCGAGGCGGACCGCGTGGTAGGCGCTGCCGAGCCCGACCACCGCCGTGACGAAGGTCGCCACCGCCAGGAAAGGGCCGGGCCCGAGGAGGCCCGGCCAAGGCCCGGCCAGGCGCTGGCCCTCTCCGGCCAGGAACGCGGAGAGGACGAGGAGGGCACCGTAGACGAGGAGCACCACCGAGAGGAGCGTGGCCGCGAAGGCCACGAGGAGCACCGCCGTGCGGCGGCGCGCCTCGTGCTGCGCGGAGCGGAAGTCGAGGGTGGCGCGCGCCGGGGCCGCGGCGGCGGGCGCCATGGCTAGAACTTCACCGCCACCGGCTCGCGCTCGGCGCTCGCCTCGAGCACCCAGGGGGTCGCCTTGGGGAAGCGGCCGGCGAGGAGGAGGCCGGGGAAGGTCTCGCGGGCGTTGTTGTAGTCGAGGATCGCGTCGTTGTAGGCCTGCCGCGCGAAGGCGATCCGGTTCTCGGTCGAGGCGAGCTCCTCCTGCAGGGCCATCATGTTGGCGTTGGCCTTGAGGTCGGGGTAGGCCTCCGCCACCGCCAGGAAGCGCGCCAGGACACCCGACAGGGCGCTCTCGCTCCCCTTGAGCGCCTCCATGGCGGCCGGGTCGCCGGGGCGCTCCGCCGCCGCCCGGGCCGCGGCCACCGCCCCGCTGCGCGCGGCCACCACCGCCTCGAGCGTCTCGCGCTCGTGCTTCAGGTAGCCCTTGGCGGTCTCGACCAGGTTGGGGATGAGGTCGTGGCGGCGCTTCAGCTGCACGTCGATCTGGCTGAAGGCGTTCTGGTAGCCGTTCCGCCGCGACACGAGCCCGTTGTAGACCGAGATGGCGGCGAAGATCACCGCCACCAGAAGGAGGAGCAGCACGAGGAGCGCGATCATGGAATTCCTCCCGGGCGCCCTCTCGGGAGCAAGAGGCGCGCGAGCGCAGGATGGCACAACTCTCGGCGGCGCGGCAGCGGAACCCTCGCGCGGGCTCTCTGACCCTAGGGCGAGAGGCCGCCGAGCGCGGCCGCCGCCACGAGCGCCCACCCGGCGAGGAAGAAGAGCCCGCCGAGCGGCGTCAACGCGCCGAGCCCGCGCAGGCCGGAGAGGGCGAGCGCGTACAGGCTGCCCGAGAAGAGGAGCGTGCCGGCGAGGAAGGCCACCCCCGCCGCGGTGGAGGCGCGGCCGGCGAAGCGGTGGCTCGCGTAGCCGGCCGCGAAGAGGCCGAACGCGTGGTACATCTGGTAGCGGGCCCCGGTCTCGAAGACCGCCAAGAGGTCCGGCGGCAGGCGGCTCTTCAGGGCGTGCGCGCCGAAGGCGCCCGCGGCCACCGACAGGAAGGCCGAGGTCGCACCGAGGGCGAAGAAGAGCCGTTCCACGCTCCTAGCATAGCCCGGCTGAGGCCTGCCGCCCGGCGGAAAGCGGGAGCGGGCGGCCTGCCCCGCGGACCCACCCGGTATTGGCCCGGGGTCGCCTGCCCCCTTAGCGGATCGCGCATGGACTGGACGAAGCGGCGCTGCGTCCCCTGCGAAGGCGGCGTCCCCAAGCTGGACCGCGGGAGCGCCGAGCGGCTCGCCCGCACCCTCGACGGATGGGACCTCGAGGAGGACCGGTTGCACCGCCACTTCGCCTTCCAGGACTTCGCGGGCGCCATGCGCTTCGTGAACGCGCTCGCTTCGCTCGCCGAGGCCGAGGGCCACCACCCGGACTTCTGCCTCCACGACTACCGCGAGCTCGAGGTGACCACCTCCACCCACGCCATCGGGGGCCTGTCCGAGAACGACTTCGTCCTGGCAGGCAAGATCGACGCCCTGGCCCGGAGCCCGGTGCCGCCCTGAACGGCTCTAAGGCGCGGCCGCTCTCGCGCGTCCGGGAGAGCGGAAC
>DATJVF010000068.1:0-3603 GCA_035501995.1 Anaeromyxobacteraceae bacterium | reverse complement strand
TGTCGTTCGAGAGGGTGAGCGTCTCGGGCGTCTTGGTGGCCGACTGGAGCGTGAGGGTCGTTCCCGGGATGGCGTCGGTGACGAGGTTCGACTGCCGGGTGAACTGTAGCCCGTCGATGCTGAACGAGGCGTTCGCGGCCTGCTGGGAGTACGGGGCCACCTTGTTGTCGGTCGCGGTGGGATCGAGCCCGCCGCTCGCGCCCTGCGCGGCGGCAAAGCTCACCTGCAGCGCCGAGGAGGGAGAGGTCCCCGTGTAGCCCGAGCTCGTGGGCGTGATGGAGAGGTAGTTGTAGGTTCCGTCGTTCAGGACCACCGCCGACACCGGGGCCCCGCTCGCCTGGATGGCGCTCGCGAGGTCGCTCAGCGAGGAGCCGGCGCTGGCCTGCGCCGTGTAGGCCTGGCCATCGATGGTGAGGGTGAGCGTCCCCGCCTCGACCGTGTCGCTCGCGCCGAAGGCCCCCGAGCGCCACTTGGCGGCGGAGGCGAGCCCATCCACCTCCACCTGGTAGCTGCCGGCCACCGCGGACGCGCCGGGGGTGGCGCTGAAGGCGGTGTTGTCGGAGGTGGTGGTGACGCCGAGCGCGCCCGCGTTGGCGAGGTTCTCGGCGGCGGTCTGGAGGGAGGCGAGGGCCGAGGAGATGCTGCCCAGGGAGGAGATCTTGGTCTGGGTGGCGGTCTCCTGGTTCTGGAGCGTGGTGATGGGCTGCTGGTCGGCGGCGATCAGGGCGGAGACGATGGACTGGGTGTTGATCTGGCTCGCGAGCCCGGTCCCGAGGTTGCTCACGGCCACGTTGGTGGTCAAGGCCATGTCGTCCTCCTCTAGAAGGACCGCCCCACGGCATCCGGGCCGTAGGGCGGTCTAACGGTGATCCCGGGGCGGCTAGCCATTGAGCAGCTTCAGGGCCTCCTGCGGGGTGTTGTTGGCCTGGGCGAGGACCGCGATGCCGGCCTGGCTCAGCACCTGCTGCCGCGAGAGCTCGCTCGTGGCGCTCGCCACGTCGACGTCGCGGATGCGGCTGTCGGCGGCGGAGAGGTTCTGCGACTCGGCCTGGATGGTGTTGACGGCGCTCTCGAGCCGGTTGCTGGCGGCGCCCAGGGTCGCCTGGAAGCCCTGGACGTTCGTGAGCGCGGTGTCGATGGCGGTGATCGACGCCTGGGCGTCGGTGTTGCTGTCGAACAGGAGCCCGTCCACGCCGAGCCCGGTCGAGCTGACGTCCATGCCGGTGGTGTCCACCGTGATGACGTCGTTGGCGGTGCCGCGGATGCCGACCTGGAAGGTCTGGGGGCCGGCGTTGGCGAAGAAGTTGTTGCCGTTGTACTCGGCGGTGGCGTTGATGCGGTCGAGCTCGGCGCCGAGCTGCCCGGCCTCGGTGGTGATGTCGCTGCGCCCGGCGGTCCCGACGCCGTCCGAGGCCGCTTCCATCGCGAGGTTGCGGAGCGAGGTGAGGATGTTCGCGACCTGGGTCAGCGAGCCCGCCGCGGTCTGCGCGAGCGAGACGCCGTCGTTGGCGTTGCGGCCGGCCTGGGCGTAGCTCGAGATCTGGGCCTCGAGGTTGGTCGAGATGCCGAGGCCCGCGGCGTCGACGGCGGCCGAGGTGATGCGGTCGCCGGACGACAGCTGGTCCATGGTCAGGGTGAGGGCGTCCTGGGTCTGCGACAGGTTGTTCTGGGCGTCGATCGAGGCGACGTTGGTCCGAATCGAGAGTGACATGACTTCTCCTTGGGTTCGGGCGACCTCTTTCGTTCGCCCTCAGGCTCCTTGTCGTCCCGCGTGAGCGAATTGATAAGAAGAGAGGGCGCGCAGGAGGTAGGAGCGCAGCCGGCGGCGTGCCACCACGCTGGCGTAGAGGGCGAGCAGCGGCGACGCCGGCTTCTCCCCGGCGGCGACCGTCACTTCGCTGACGCCCACCCGCCCCTCCCCGCCAGGCGGCCAGCGCGCCAGCACGGCCTCGGCGGCCGCTGGCCAGGAGAGGGCGCTCGCGCCTCCGAAGCGCTCGCCGGCGATCTCCACCTCCACGAAGGGCAGCCGGCCGCGTACCGCGATATCCACCCGCGGTCCGACGGGCACGAGGTGGCGGGCCGCGAGGTCGATGCCGTCGGCGAGGCGCACCACCAGCACGGCCCGGGGGTGGGCCATGCGCACGATCTCGCGCGCCTCGCGAAGCCGGTCCTCCATCTCCGCGAAGGAAACCACCTCCCGCAGGTACCCGGAGCCCTCGTCCGCGAAGAGCAGCGCGGCCTTCTCCCCGTCGAGGGCCACCGCGCGGCACTCCACCACCCCGGCCGGGCGCGACGACGGCCCAGGACGGCTCCCGGTCGCGACGGAGATGTCGGGCGCGTCGGGGTCGGGGGTGAAGGCGCGGGGACGCGCGGCGAAGCGCGCCAGCTCGAAGCGGTGCGTCCGCGCTCCTCGCAGGAGGTACACGCGGCCGCCGGCCTCGACGGCCAGAGGCCTTCGCGAGGACCTGTCGCGCAGGAGGGCGGCGATGCGCGAGAGGCGGGCCGCGACCGGCCGGGCCGAGCCCTGCGCCGCCAGGACCTCGAGGTGGGTGGCGCCCGTTCCCAGGCCGAGGACCGCCGTCACGGCCTCCTCCGGCGACAGCATCCGCCCGGAGGGTCGGCGGCCGGGCGCGAGGCGTACCGAGAGGACCCCGTCGAATTCGAGCGAGCGCGCCACCCCGCGGTTCAAGGGATCGGTGGGCGGGCCGGGCCGGGCCGCGCTGCCCGCCACCACCGCCAGGAGGTAGGTGGGCGCGGTGTGGGGACGGGCGAGGCGGGGACCGAGCTCGCGCCAGAGGGGATCCTGCCCGGCGAGGAGGGCGAACGGGGCGTCCCGCTCGCTCGCCGGGCGGGCGGCCTCGGCGGCCGCGAGCAGCCCGAGCGCCCGCACCCGCGCCTGCACCCCGCTCGCGCCACGTCCGAGGCAGGTGCCGTCCTTGAGGCGCACCTCGTAGGCGCTCCCGGCACGCACCGGGTCGAGCCGCAGCCGCCCCTGGGCGGCCTCCGAGGCGAGGAGGGTGGCGAGCCTCGGCAGCAGGACGCGGGGGAGGCCGGGGCCGAGCGCCTCGAGCCAGCGGCGCCTCGCCTCCGGTCCCTCGGGGCCGAGTCTTGCGCCGCGGACCGCCCGTGCGCAGGCGAGACCGAGGGCGCGCGCGCGTTCGACGAAGGGGCCGAGCAGGGCCGGGTCCTCCGGGGGGCGCGTCCCCGCCGCTGCGGAAGGCTCCCGGAGGAGCTCCTCGAGGCCGGGGACGAGCTCGGCCCACTTGAGGCAGAAGCGCTCGGGCAAGGCGAGCTCCCGCGGCGCCGCTCCGGCGGCGACGAGCCCGAGCGCCGCGTCGAGCGGGCTCGGGGTCCCCCCGAGGGTCATGAG
Source organism: Anaeromyxobacteraceae bacterium (assembly GCA_035501995.1). GTDB lineage: Bacteria > Myxococcota > Myxococcia > Myxococcales > Anaeromyxobacteraceae > Anaeromyxobacter_A. Next base: position 233 of record DATJVF010000068.1, on the reverse strand, counting down.
GGTGAGGCAGAGGGTGGAGAGCGGCCCCGGGGCGAGGGCGGCGAGCCTCGCCACCGCCGTCCGCGAGAGCTGGCCGCGACCGGCCTCGAGAGCGCTCCAGTGGTCCGGGGTGAGGGTCCCGGCGGCGAGCGCCCCGAAGGCGAAGAGGCGGTGGGCGCGTCCCGGGTCCTCCTCGAGCCGGGCGGGGTCGAGGAGGGCCGCGGTGATGGGGGCGCCGGCCGAGCTGAGGACCT
>DATJVF010000067.1:0-3574 GCA_035501995.1 Anaeromyxobacteraceae bacterium | reverse complement strand
GCTCCCGCCCGCGGCCCCTCCGGCCACAGGCCGCTCATCCACTCGCCGATGAGCTCGACGCTGGCCGCCGAGGTCGCCACGGTGGGGGAGAGGCGTCCCTTGGCCATCACGTACAGCCGGTCGCTCACCTCGAAGAGCTCGTCGAGCTCCTCGGAGACGAGCAGCACCGCGCAGCCGGCGTCGCGCAGGGCCAGGATCTCGCCGCGGATCTGGGCGGCCGCCCCGACGTCGACGCCCCAGGTCGGCTGCGCCAGCACCAGCACCTTGGGGACGGCGTCGATCTCCCGCCCCACGATGTACTTCTGCAGGTTGCCACCCGACAGGCTCTTCGCCGGCGCCCCGGCCCCGGAGGCCTTGACCGCGAAGCGGCCGATGATGGCCTCGGCCTGCCTCTTGAGCGCCCGCCTATCGATCCAGCCCAGCGCCCGCAGGGCCTCCCGGCGGGTGAGGAGCAGGTTCAGGGCGAGCGAGAGGCCGGGCACCGCCCCGCGCCCGAGCCGCTCCTCGGGGACGAAGTGCAGGCCGAGCCGGCGGCGGCCGGCGGCGTCCATCCGCCCGATCCCCCGTCCGAAGAGCTCCACCGCCGAGACCTCGGCCCGCGGGTCCTCGCCGGAGAGGGCCGAAAGGAGCTCCTGCTGCCCGTTGCCGGAGACCCCGGCCACCCCCACCACCTCGCCCGACCGGACCTCCAGGGACACGCCCTCGAGCGCGACCCCGAAGCGATCCTGCTTCGGGAGCCGGAGGTCCTTCACCCTGAGCGCCACCTGCCCCGGATTCCGCTCCCGGTGCTGCAGCCGGGGCGGCTCGGCGCCGATCATGAGGCGCGAGAGGCTGGCGGTGGTCTCCTGGGCGGGATCGCAAGTCCCGACGAGCTTCCCCCCGCGCAGCACCGTGCAGCGGTGGCAGAGGGAGAGGATCTCGTCGAGCTTGTGGCTGATGTAGAGGATGGAGCAGCCGGTGCCGGCGAGCTGGCGCAGGGTGGCGAAGAGCTTCTCGACCGCCTGGGGGGTGAGCACCGAGGTCGGCTCGTCGAGGATGAGGAGCTTCGGGTCGGTGAGGAGCGCCCGCACGATCTCGACCCGCTGGCGCTCGCCCACCGAGAGGGTGTGGACCGGCCGCTCGGGCTCCAGGGTGAGGCCGTAGTCCCTGGCCTTCTGGGCGATGCCCTGCCGCACCTCCGTGAGCCTCACCTGGCGGGAGAGGCCGAGCCAGACGTTCTCGGCCACCGTCAGGGTGTCGAAGAGCGAGAAGTGCTGGAAGACCATGGCGATGCCGAGCGCCCGCGCCTCGTGGGGGGTGCGGACCTCGACCGGCACGCCGTTCCAGTGGAACTCGCCGGCGTCGGGGCGCAGCGCGCCGTAGATGATCTTCATGAGGGTGGACTTGCCGGCCCCGTTCTCGCCGAGGACGGCGTGGATCTCGCCCGGCAGGACGGTGAGCGCCACGTCGTCGTTGGCCACCACCGACGCGAAGCGCTTCGTCACGTGCTTGAGCTCTAGCCTGGGGGCGGTCACCGTGGGCTCGGGTCCTCGATGTCCTGGAGGGTCGCCCGACGAGGTCGAGCGCGTTGCGGTGGAACGGAGCGCTAAGGGCTCTTCCTGGCCCGGATGGGCGAGACGAACTGGTAGTCGATGTCCCAGGGGAAGAAGATCCACTTGTCCTGCTTGAACTCCTTCACGAAGGTGTCCACGATGGGGCGCCCGAGCGGCTTGGCGTAGAGGGTGGCGAAGTGCGCCCGGGGCAGCTTCTCGCGCACGGCCTTGGCGGTGGTCCCGGTGTCGACGAGGTCGTCGATGAGGAGCCAGCCCTCGCCGTCGCCGTCGATGGTCTTGAGCCACTGCAGGGCCCCCTGGCTCTTCTGGGCCCCGCCCTCCTCCTCGCCCGAGCCGTAGCTCACCACGCAGATGGTGTCGATGAGCCGTATCTCGAGCTCGCGCGCCACCAGGGCCGCCGGGATGAGCCCGCCGCGGGTGATGGCGACGATGCCCTTGAAGTCCCCGAGCTCGCTCAGCACGCGGCACAGGTAGCGCGCGTCGCGGTGCAGCTCCGGCCAGGAGATCACGATCTCGTCCTTGTACGGAGAAACGTCGGCTTTCTGCACGGCTCCCTCGCCGTGAGCGGAGTGAGGGTCTTGGGCCATGATGTGCTCTAAGATACCTCGAAGGCCCGACAGGTGACGCCATGAACGACCGCTTCACCCTCACCCCGGCGGACGAGGCGATCCTGCGCCGATCCTTCGAGGTGGCTCGCCGCGCCCGCGCGCGCGGGACCCATCCCTTCGGAGCGGTCCTGGCCGGTCCGGCGGGCGAGATACTACTCGAAGCCGAGAACGGTTACCTCCCTCACCGCGACATGACGGCGCACGCCGAGCGGCTGCTCGCCAGCGAGGCCTCCACCAGCTACGGGGCGAGATTCCTCGCCTCCTGCACCCTGTTCAGCTCGGCCGAGCCGTGCGCCATGTGCGCGGGGGCGATCTACTGGGCGGGGATCGGCCGGGTGGTCTACGGCCTCTCGGAGAAGGACCTGAAGAAGCTCACCCTGGCCCACGACGAGAACCCGACCCTCGACCTGCCCTGCCGGACGGTGTTCGCGGCCGGCCAGCGCGCGGTGGTGGTGGTGGGCCCGGCGCTCGAGGAGGAGGCCGCCCGGCTCCACGAGGGCGCCTGGGGCCCGGCGCACCCCTGAGTCGGCCGTCAGTACGGCACCCGATCGGCCTTGGAGAGCCAGGCGTCGAAGACCGCCCGCGCCTCGGGAAGGGCGAGCCGGATCATCTCGAGGCGCCGTGCGGCGGGCGGCCGCGCCACCTCCTCGTAGACGAGGGCGTCGTCGAAGCCGATGCGGGCCGCGTCCTCCCGCCCGTTCGCGTAGTAGACGCGATCGAGCCGCGCCCAGTAGATGGCCGCGAGGCACATCGGGCACGGCTCGCAGCTCGTGTAGAGGTGGTAGCCCTTGAGGTCGAAGCGGCCCTCCTTGGCACAGGCCGCCCGGATGGCGACCACCTCGGCGTGCGCGGTGGGGTCGTTCGTGGAGGTGACCCGGTTCTCGCCCTCGCCGACGATGCGCCCGCCCTGGACCACCACCGCCCCGAAGGGGCCACCGCGTCCCCCCTCCATCCCCTGCTGCGAGAGGGCGATGGCGCGCCGCATGAACGTCTCCGGGCTCATGGCAGGGCCTCCAGCGTCTTCGGGGCCGGCGGGGCGCTCGCCGTCGCCGCCCTGAGCTTCAGGAGCTCCGCCGCCACCGCGATGGCGATCTCCGCCGGCTCCTTGCCGCCCACGCCCGGAAGGCCGATGGGGCAGGTGAGCCTCCCGAGGAGCTCGGCCGAGGCGCCGCGGGCGAGGAGCTTCTGCTCGAAGCGCGCCCGCTTGGTGGCCGATCCGATGAGGCCCAGGTAGTGCTGGTCCCCGCGCCGGAGCACCGCCTCCACGATCTCGAAGTCGAGGGCGTGACTGTGGGTCATGACGAGGACGTCGGCCCCGGCGGGCAGGCGAGCCACCTCCTCCGCCGGCGCGTCGGTCAGGACCTTGCGCACCCCTGCCGGCAACTCGGCCGGGAACTCCTCCTCGCGCGAGTC
>DATJVF010000066.1:0-2550 GCA_035501995.1 Anaeromyxobacteraceae bacterium | reverse complement strand
CGAAGGCCTCCCCTCCCTCCGGGACCTCGACGCGGCAGGCGTCGTCGAACGACCGAGCCCGCGGCCCGCTCCCGGCCGCCCTACCGGAGGGCGCGGCGCCTCCTCGGGAGCGACGCCGCCATCCGGTGCACCGCCTCGCGCAGTTCCCCCTCGGCCTCGGCCGCGAAGCCGAGCCGCACCGCCGGGCGCGGCGAGCCGTCGAAGGTGAACTGCCGCCCGGTGTCGAACCGGACCCCCCGGGCCGCCGAGGCGTCGGCCCAGGTCTCGAGCTCCACCCCCTCGGCGACCTGGCACCACAGCGCCATCCCGCCGGCAGGGAGGTCGAACTCGAGGACCCCGGCGAGCTCGCTCCGGAGCGCCTCGGCGAGCGCGCCGCGGCGAGCCGCGTAGATGCGGCGCATGCGCCAGACGTGCTGCGGGATCTCGCCGTCCTCGAGGAGCTCGGCGATGGCGAGCTCCTGCGGGCCATCGCCCTGCCGATCGAGGTAGCGGCGGTGCTCGGCGAAGCAGGCGATGGCCGCGGGCGGCGCGTGCAGGTAGCCGAGTCTCAGGCCGGGGGCGAGCACCTTGGAGAGGGTGCCGACGTAGATCACCACGCCGGCGCGGTCGCTCGCCGCCAGGGGGAGCACCGGGTGCCCGTCGTAGTGGAACTCGCAGTCGAAATCATCCTCGACGATGGCGATGCCCTTGGCCGCGGCGAGGCGGAGGAGACCGAGGCGCCGGCCGGCGGGCAGGGTGACGGTGGTGGGGTACTGGTGGTGGGGCGTGAGGTAGACCGCGCGGACCCGCTCGCGTCGGCAGAGCGCCTCGAGCGCGTCCACCGACACCCCGCCCTCGTCGACCGGGAGCGGGACGAGCCGCGCGCCCGAGGCGCGGAAGGCCTCCCACGCCGAGAGGTAGCCGAGCTCCTCGACCGCGACCACGTCGCCGGGGCGGATGAGCGCCCGGGCGGCGAGGGCGACGGCGAGCTGGGCGCCGCGGGTGATGAGGAGCCGGTCGGGGTCGGGGTCGAGGCCCCGGGTGGAGCGGAGCATGGCGCCGATGGCGGCGCGCAAGCGCGCCTGCCCGCGCGGATCGCCGTAGCTCAGGATGGTCGGGCGCCGCAGCGCCCGCCGGTAGGCGCGGGCGAGCTCGGCCACCGGGACGAGCCGGAGGTCTGGGACGCCGCCCTCGAGGTCGATCACCACGGAGGGGGCCTCCGGCTGGGCGCGCCGTTGCGGGGCGGGGGGAAGCTCGTATCCGGGATCCCTCGCGGCGCGACCCTCCGCCCTGGCCGCCCCGAGCCGCGAGAGGCCGGCCGGGATCTCGGCCGAGACGAAGGTACCGCGACCGGGCGCCGACCCGATCCACCCCTCGGCGGCGAGCTCGGCGTAGGCGGCCGCCACGGTGTTCCGGTGGACGTGGAGGAGCCCGGAGAGCGTGCGCGTTCCCGGGAGGCGCTCGCCGGCGCGGAGCCGACCCGCGCCGACGTGCTCCGCGATGGCGCGCGCGATCTGGCGCACCACCGGCGCCGGAGCGCCTCGGTCGATGGGGAGGGCGAGGGTGAAGGTCCGCACTGGCACATCTATATTGTATGAACCGGCACTTTTTCCAGTGCCGGTTTCCCTTACCTTCATCGCCGGCCCCGGGAGGCGAGCGATGCGCGCACGAAGACTGGTCGGGAGCGTCGGTCGGACGGTGAAGGAGCAGCTGAACCCGTGGGAGGGCGGGGGAGGCGCGGCCGCTCTCGTCGCGGCCCTGGCCCTGTGGGCCTGGGTTCTCTACGGCGTCGCGGCGCCCCTCGGCGCGGCACTCGTGCGGGCCGAGGTGGCTCGGGCGCCGGTGCCGGCCGCGGCCGCCACCCCCGATCCGGGCGCGCTCGCTGCGGCGCCGGGGGCGTGGCCGGCCCCGAGGTGAGGTCCCCGGGCTCCCGCGCGTCCGCGGTGCCCTCTTGGGCCCGCGAGCCCCGGGGAGACGGGCCCCTCCCGCGGGCCGTCAGGGCGCAGGGCGCGGGAAGAGGAGGTCGAGGACGGCCTCGGGCTCGCCGGCCACCCTGAGGAGGCCGCGGTGCTCCGAGCGCAGGAACCCCTCGCGCACGGCGTGGTCGAGGAAGCTCACCAGCGGTTTCCAGTAGCCGTCGACGTCGACGAGGCCGCAGGCCTTCCGGTGAAGGCCGAGCTGGGCCCAGGTCAGGATCTCGGCCAACTCGTCGAGGGTGCCCATCCCGCCCGGCAGGGCCACGAAGGCGTCGGCGAGCTCGGCCATGCGCGCCTTGCGCTCGTGCATCGAGCCCACCACTTCGAGGCGGGAGAGCCCCGGGTGGGCGATCTCCCTCGCCTCGAGCGCGCCGGGGATGATCCCGATCACCTCGCCGCGCGCGGCGAGCGCGGCATCGGCGAGCGAGCCCATGAGGCCGACGCTGGCCCCCCCGTAGACGAGGGTGAGGCCGCGGCGGGCGAGCGCCTCGCCGAGGGCGCGGGCGGCGGCGAGGTAGGCGGGCCGCGCGCCGGGCGAGGAGCCGCAGAACACGCACACCGAGCGCGGCGAGCGGAGCGCGCCGTCGCCCGGCGG
>DATJVF010000065.1:0-5595 GCA_035501995.1 Anaeromyxobacteraceae bacterium | reverse complement strand
GGTCCGGAAAGGCGGCCAGCACCGCCGCCCGCAAGGCCTCCTCGCCCCCGGCCGGCCGGTCCGGGGCGGGCCGGGTGAGCCGCGCGATCTGGCGCCGTGCCCGCTCGACCGCCTGCACGGCCGCGGGCACGAGGCCGAGGGCGCGCAGCCGGCCCTCCGCGAAGCGCGCCTGCGCCGCCTCCTTGAAGAGGTCCGCCAGCTCGAGCAGGTCCGACTCGCCGGTGCCCTCGGGCGCGGCGGCCGGACGGGGCGAGCGGGCGGGAGGCGCCCGGCCCGGCGGGGGACCGCGGGTCGGCCGATCGAAGCGCTCGCGGATGTCGCGCTCGCCCACCAGGGCCGCGAGGAGCGCGCCCTCCGCGCCGAGCCCGGCGTCCTCGGCGGCCACCACCAGGCGGGCGAGGCGGGGGTGGAGGGGAAAGCGCGCCAGCCGCCGCCCGAGCGGGGTGAGGGCGTCCCCGTCGAGGGCGCCGAGCCGCCGCAGGAGACCGAAGGCGGCGTCCCAGGCGGCCGCCGGTGGCGGCTCGAGGAAGGCGAGGCCCTGAGCGCCGAGGACCGCGACGAGGAGCGCGGCCTCGGCGAGGTCCTCCCGCACGATCTCCGGGGCGTCGAAGGCGGGGCGGCCGTCGTGGTCGTGGCGGGTGTAGAGGCGCAGGCACCGCCCCGCGCGCGTGCGGCCGGCGCGCCCGGCCCGCTGGGCGGCCGAGGCGCGGCTCACCTTCTGCAGCTCCAGGATCGGGAGGCCCGTCCACGGGGAGTGGGAGGCCACCCTGGCGAGGCCGGAGTCGACTACCGCCACCACGCCCTCGATGGTCACCGAGCTCTCGGCCACGTTGGTGGAGAGGATGACCTTGCGGCGGGAGGAGGGGCGCACCACCCGGTCCTGCTCCTCGGCCGGCAGGTCGCCGTGGAGGGGGAGGGCGAGGACGTCCCCCTCTTCGACCGCCGGGATCGCCTGCACGGCCTCGAGGGCGCGGTGGATCTCGGCGGCCCCGGGGAGGAAGCAGAGGAGGTGGCCGTCGGGCTCCTCCCGCAAGAGGCGGCGCACCGCCCCGGCCACGAGGTCGGCGAGGTCGCGCCCGCGGGCCGCCTCCTCGACGCCGAGGTACTCGACCTCGACCGGGAAGGCGCGCCCGGCGGTCGTGACCCGCGGCGCACCGAGGTAGCGGGCCACCGGTTCGGCGTCGAGGGTGGCCGACATGACCACCAGCGCGAGGTCGGGGCGCGAGGTCGAGCGCAGCCGCCCGAGCAGGGCCAGGGCGAGGTCGGAGTCGAGGTGTCGCTCGTGGAACTCGTCGAGGACCACCGCCCCCACCCCGGGCAGGGAGGGTTCGGCGACCAGGCGGCGGGTGAGCAGGGCCTCGGTGACGTAGCGCAGGCGCGTCGCCGGGCCGCTCACGTCCTCGAAGCGGACCTGCCAGCCGACGGTCTCGCCGGGCCGCTCCCCCATCTCCTCCGCCACCCGGCGCGCCGCCATCCGGGCCGCCAGCCGGCGCGGCTCGAGCACCACCACCTCGCCATCCCCGCACAGGCCGGCCTCGAGGAGGGCCCTCGGGAGGCGGGTGGTCTTGCCGGCGCCGGGGGGCGCCTCGACGACCAGGCACCGGCGCTCGCGCAGGGCGACGAGCGCATCGGGGAGGAGAGCGTCGATGGGGAGGGCGTCCACCAGGCACTCATAACCCGCCGGCGCCCCTCGGTGGGGCGGCGTCGGCGTCGGCCGAGCGCCCGGGACCCTGGGCGTCGGTCCGCCGGGCCCGGGAGGAGGGGGTCCCGGGCCCGCGGCGCCCGGTCAGGCGAGGACCGGGGCGGTGGCGGGCAAGACCTCGAGGTGGAGCTTCTCGCCCAGGACCAGGATGCGGACCCGGCCGCCGCTCCGGAGTTCGCCGAAGAGGATCATCTCGGCGAGGGGCTTGCGCACCTCGTTCTGGATGAGCCGCGCCATGGGCCGGGCCCCCATGGTCCGGTCGAAGCCGTGCTCGGCCAGCCACCCGCGCCCCTCGTCGGACAGCTCGATCTCGATCTTCTTCTCGGCGAGCTGCTCGCCGAGCTCCTTCACCTGCTTGTCGACCACCCGCAGGATGACGGGCGGGGGGAGGGCGTCGAAGGAGACCCAGGCGTCGAGGCGGTTTCGGAACTCGGGGCTGAAGGTCCGCTCGATGGCCCCGCGAGCTGATCCCGGCTCGCTCTGGTCGGAGCCGAAGCCGAGCTTGCGCGAGGAGAGCTCGTGGGCGCCCGCGTTGGTGGTGAGGATGAGCACGATGTGGCGGAAATCCGCCTTGCGGCCGTTGTTGTCGGTGAGGGTCGCGTGGTCCATCACCTGGAGGAGGATGTTGTAGATGTCGGGATGCGCCTTCTCGATCTCGTCCATGACCAGCACGGCGTAGGGGGTCTTGCGGATGGCGTCGGTGAGCAGGCCGCCCTGGTCGAATCCGACGTAGCCGGGCGGGGCGCCGATGAGCCGCGAGACGGTGTGCTTCTCCTGGTACTCGGTCATGTCGAAGCGCAGGAACTCCACCCCGAGCACGCGGGCCAGCTGCTTGGCGAGCTCGGTCTTGCCCACCCCGGTCGGGCCCGAGAACAGGAAGCTGCCGATGGGCTTCTCCGGGCTGCCGAGGCCGGAGCGCGAGAGCTTGATGGCGCTCGCGATGGCCTCGATGGCGCGGTCCTGGCCGAAGATGACCTTGCGCAGCTCGGGCTCGAGCTGGGCGAGCGCCTCCTGGTCGTCGACCGAGACGGTGCGCTCGGGGATCTTGGCGATCTTGGCCACCACCCGCTCCACGTCGCGGGCGGTGATCCGGTAGTGGCGCTTGCCCTCCTGGCGCATGCGGTCGAAGGCGCCGGCCTCGTCGAGGACGTCGATGGCCTTGTCGGGCAGCTGCCGGTCGTTGATGTGCTTGGCGGAGAGCTCGGCGGCGGCCCGCAAGGCCTTGCGGCTGAAGGTGACCCCGTGGTGCTCCTCGTAGACCTTCTTCAGGCCGTACAGGATCTTGACGGTCTGCTCCACCGTGGGCTGGTGGACCTCGATCTTCTGGAAGCGGCGGGCGAGCGCGTGGTCGCGCTCGAAGGTCTGCTTGTAGTCGTGGAAGGTGGTGGAGCCGATGCAGCGCAGCTCGCCCGAGGCGAGGCCGGGCTTGAGCAGGTTCGAGGCGTCCATCGAGCTGCCGGTGGTGGCGCCCGCCCCGACGATGGTGTGGATCTCGTCGATGAACAGGATGGCGCCCGGCGTCTTCTTGATCCCGGCGATGACCCCCTTCAGGCGCTGCTCGAACTCGCCCCGGAACTTGGTCCCGGCGAGGAGCGCGCCCATGTCGAGCAGGAAGATCTTGGCGTCGGCCAGGACCGAGGGGACCCGCTTCTCGTGGATGGCGAGCGCGAGCCCCTCCACGATGGCGGTCTTGCCCACCCCGGGCTCGCCCACGAAGACCGGGTTGTTCTTACGGCGGCGGCAGAGCACCTGGACGGTACGCTCGATCTCGGCCCGGCGCCCGATCAGGGGGTCGATGAAGCCCTTGGCCGCCCGCTCGACGAGGTTCACGGTGAAGGTCCGGAAGGGATCCCGCACCGTGCGCGGGGCCTCCTCGCCGCCCTCGCCCCCCTCCGAGTCCTCCTCGCCGCCGTTGCCCCCGTCCTTGGCGATGCCGTGGGAGATGTAGGAGAGGATGTCGAGCCGGCGCACCCCCTGGCGCTCGAGAAGGTAGACGGCGTGCGAGCCGCGCTCGCGGGTGATGGCCACGAGCACGTCGCCGGCGTTGAGCTCGGAGCGGCCCGAGCCCTGGACGTGCCAGGCCGCCCGCTGCAGGACGCGCTGGAAGGCCGCCGTCTGCTCGGGGTCCTGGGTGCGGTTGGGCAGGGACTCCAGGGTACGGTCGAGGTACTCCTCGAGCTCGCGGGCGAGCAGCTCGAGATCGGCCCCGCAGGCGAGCAGGATCTCGGTCGCGACCTTGTCCTTCGTCATCGCGTGGAGCAGGTGCTCGAGCGTGACGTACTCGTGGCGGCGTTTCTTCGCCTCGGCCACCGCCGCCTGCAACGTGATCTGCAGCTCCTTCGTGACCGTCACCATCGGCTCCTACTCCGGTTCCACCGTGCAGAGGAGCGGGTACTCCGCGGCCCGCGCCATGGACATCACCGTCTCGGCCTTGGTCTCGGCGACCTCCATCGAGTACGTCCCCGCCACCCCCACCCCCCGCTGGTGCACGTGCAGCATGATGCGCGTGGCGCGCTCCAGGTCGTGGTGGAACACCGTCCTCAAGACCTCGACCACGAATTCCATGGTCGTATAGTCGTCGTTGTGCAACAGAACCTTGTAAAGCGGCGGCTTCGCGAGCTTCTTCGCGGTCCGGGTCTTGGGGAGCGCGACAGCCGTGTCCCCCGGCGGACGGGTGCGCTCGGCCATGCCGTTACATTCTAAAGGATTTTCGGGTCCTGCGCAGGGCGAGCGGCGGGCCGCCCGCGTCAGAGGGGGGCCGGGCGCAGCGGGCTCTCGAGGTCCCAGCGGCCGCGGAGGGTGGGCCGCTCCAGGGCCCGCCCGAGCCGTGCCAAGAACTCGCCGCGCCGGATCTCCTGGGCCCCGAAGCGCACGAGGTGCTCGGTCCGCACCTGGCAGTCGATGAGGTCGACCCCCAGGCGGTCGAGCCAGGTGAGGCCCCGGACGAACGCCACCTTGGAGGCGTCGGGCTCGTCGGCGAACATCGACTCCCCGAAGAAGGCGCCTCCGAGCGAGACGCCGTAGAGCCCCCCCACCAGCGCCTCGCCGGCGTAGGCCTCGAAGGAGTGGGCATAGCCGAGCCGGTGTAGCCGCAGGTAGGCCCGGGCCATCTCCTCGGTGATCCAGGTCCCGTCCTGGCCCGGCCGCGCCTTCTCGGCGCAGCGCCGGATGACCCGCTCGAAGGCGCTATCGGCCCGCACCGCGTAGCGCCCGCGCTTCAAGGTCCGGGCGAGCGAGCGCGGCACGTGCAGGCGCGCCGGCTCGAGCACGAGCCGGGGGTCGGGCGACCACCAGAGGATGGGGCTTCCCTCCGAGTACCAAGGGAAGATGCCCGCGGCGTAGGCCTGGAGCAGCCGCTCGGGCGAAAGGTCGCCCCCCACCGCGAGGAGGCCGTCCTCTTCCGCCTCGCTCGGCTCGGGGAAGATCGGTTCCCGGGGCAGCCGGTAGATCGGCACGCCGGGAGTCTACCGCCCGCGGGCCGGGGCCGCTCCCGGGGCCGCACGCCTGTTCACGTGCCGTAGAGGGGAGCGGGTGCTCGCCCCAAGAGGGATCTGCGAAGCGAGCGCGCGAACGCCACTTAACGGCGCCATCCAGGGTTCGAGGTCCCACACGCCGGCCAGCCGACACGCACGGTGAATGAGCGCTCTCTTTAGACCCCGGTCCAATACCGCCTTCAGGCTAGTCCTCCTCCTCCTCATGGGCGGCGCCCTCGGCGGCCTGGGGGCGCTCTTCGTTTGCGCGCGCGTGCCGGCCGGGACCGGCCAGGCCGAGGAGATCATCCAGCCCATCGAGTTCGATCACCGCCACCACGTGGCCGACGACGGCATTGACTGCCGGTACTGTCACACCAGTGTCGAGCGGGCCGCGAGCGCGGGGATCCCATCCACCGCCCT
>DATJVF010000064.1:0-3153 GCA_035501995.1 Anaeromyxobacteraceae bacterium | reverse complement strand
GAGCAGACCCTGAACCAGCTCCTCGTGGAGATGGACGGCTTCGAGTCGAACGAGGGGGTCATCCTCATCGCCGCCACCAACCGGCCCGACGTGCTCGATCCGGCGCTGCTCCGCCCGGGCCGCTTCGACCGCCGCATCGTGGTGCCGCGCCCCGACCTCAACGGAAGGCTCGGCATCCTCAAGGTGCACACCAAGAAGACCCCGCTCGACCCCGCGGTCGACCTGACCCAGATCGCGCGCGGCACGCCGGGGTTCTCGGGGGCCGACATCGAGAACCTGGTCAACGAGGCGGCCCTCTACGCGGCGCGCCGCAACAAGGAGCGCCTGGAGATCAACGACTTCGAGTTCGCCAAGGACAAGGTGCTCATGGGCACCGAGCGGCGATCGATGATCATCAGCGAGAAGGAGAAGCGCACCACCGCCATCCACGAGGCCGGCCACGCCCTGGTGGCCAAGATCCTCCCCGGCACCGATCCGGTCCACAAGGTGACCATCATCCCGCGGGGCCGCGCCCTCGGCCTCACCCAGCAGCTGCCCCAGGAGGACCGCCTCAACATCAACCAGGAGTTCGCCCTCAACCAGATCGCCATCCTGATGGGCGGCCGCATCGCCGAGGAGATCACCTTCTCCCAGAAGACCACCGGCGCCGGCAACGACATCGAGGTCGCCACCAACCTCGCCCGCAGCATGGTCTGCGAGTGGGGGATGAGCGAGAAGCTCGGCCCGCTCGCCTTCGGCAAGAAGGAGGGCGAGGTGTTCCTCGGCCGCGAGATGGGCACCGTGCAGACCTATTCCGAGCAGACGGCCCGCGACATCGACGCCGAGGTGCGGCGCATCGTCACCGAGCAGTACGAGCGCGCCAAGCAGGTGCTCCTCGACAACCGGACCCTGCTCGACAAGATCGCCGCCGCGCTGCTCGAGCACGAGACCATCGACGCCTCGGACATCGACCTCATCATGGCCGGGGGCACCATCAGCCGCCCGCCGCCCACCAAGCCGAGCCCGCCGCCCCCGCCGGCCGTCGACCGGGCCCGCAAGCCGGGCCTGCTCGAAACCATCCCGGTGCCCAAGGCCGAGCCGGGCAAGGCCTGACCTCGGCCCCGGCCGGGGGGAGCGGGCGCCGTGCAACCACTGCGCATCGGGGGCCGCGTCTTCCAGGGGAGCGGCCCCTTCTTCATGGGCGTCGTGAACGCGACGCCGGACTCCTTCTCCGACGGCGGCCGCTTCCTCGAGCCGGAGTCCGCCGAGGCCCACGCCTGGGCGCTCGCGGCGGCCGGGGCCGACCTCGTCGACGTGGGCGGGGAGTCGACGCGGCCCGGGGCGCGCGAGGTGCCGGCGGAGGCGGAGGCGGCGCGGGTGGTGCCGGTCATCGCGCGGCTGCGCGCCCGGGGCCTCACGGTGCCCATCTCGGTCGACACCCGCAAGGCGGCGGTGGCGCGGGCGGCCCTGGCGGCCGGGGCCGACCTCGTGAACGACGTCTCCGCGCTCGCCGATCCCGGGCTGGCGGAGCTCGTCGCGCTGCGGGCGGTCCCGGTGGTGCTGGTCCACGCGCGCGGCACCCCCGCCGACATGGCGGCGCACGCCGCCTACGCCGACGTGGTGGGCGAGGTGGAGCGCGAGCTCGAGCGGGCCCTCTCCCGCGCGGTCCGGCTGGGGGTGGCCGAGGAGCGGATCATCCTCGACCCGGGCCTGGGCTTCGCCAAGGAGGCCCGGCACAGCCTGGCGCTGCTCGCCGCCCTCCCGCGGCTGAGGCGCCTCGGCCGGCCGCTCCTCGTCGGGCCGTCGCGCAAGAGCTTCATCGGGGCGGTGAGCGGCGCCGGGGTCGCGGACCGGCTCCCGGGCACGCTCGCCGCGGTGACCGCCTGCGTGCTCTCGGGGGTGGAGTTCCTGCGGGTGCACGATCTTCCCGAGGCTCGCCAGGCTGCGGCGGTGGCGGCCGCGATCCGGGATGCGGCCTCGCCGCCCGAGCGGCGCTAGAATCCGGTCCGCGATGCCACGGCCGGTCCCCACGCGGTCGCGGTCCACCTGAATGGCGATGGCGATCGAGGTGCCACAGACTGTGCAGTACCTGCTCGGCCCGGGCGCGACCTGGCGCGACCTCGCCCGTTCGGCGGTCGACGTGGCGGTGGTGAGCTACCTCATCTACCGGGCGCTCCTCGTCATCCGGGGCACCCGCGCCATCCAGGTGCTGCTCGGCCTCCTGGTCCTCGGCCTCGGCTACCTCGTCTCGCAGTGGGCGAACCTCGTCATCCTGAACTGGCTGCTCGGCCACTTCCTCACCTACTCCTTCATCTTCGGGGTCATCGTCCTGTTCCAGGCCGACATCCGGCGGGGCCTGGCGAGCCTCGGGCGCCGGCGCTTCCTCACCGCCTTCGCCCCCGAGGAGCGCCGCCTGCAGGTGGGGGCGATCGAGGTGGTGGCGCGGGCCGCCTTCGAGCTGTCCCGCAAGCGCCAGGGGGCCCTCATCGTGGTCGAGCGCGCCGCCGACCTCGGCGAGGTGGTCGAGAGCGGGGTGCGCCTCGACGCCGAGCTCTCCTACGAGCTCCTCCTCGCGCTCTTCCAGCCCGGCGGCGCGCTGCACGACGGCGCGGTGATCCTGCAGCGAGGCCGGGTGGCCGGGGCCGGCTGCATCCTCCCTCTCACCGCCTTGCCGATGCGCGACCTCGGGACCCGCCACCGGGCGGCCCTCGGGCTCGCCGAGGAGGTCGACGCCGCGGTGGTGGTGGTCTCGGAGGAGCGCGGCGAGGTCTCCCTGGCGGTGGAGGGCCGCCTGCACCGCGGGCTCACCGAGGGCGCGCTCCGCGAGCACCTCGTCCGGCTGCTCGTACCCCCGCGGAGGGTGCCCGGCGGGAGGCCCCGGCTAGGACGCAAGAGGAACGAGGCCAAGCGCCCGCAGGAGGACGACCGTGCCGCAGTCTGAGCTCGGCCTGCGCCTGCTCTCGGTGGGCCTGGCGCTGGCCTTGCTGGTGGTGGTCCACGGCGAGCGGCGGGTGAGCTACGCCCTCGACGTGCCCTTCGAGGCGCGGGTGGCGCCCGGGCTCGAGCCCTCGACCCCGCTGCCGGGCACCCTCAGGGTGGCGCTCTCGGGACCGTGGGCGAGGCTCCGCACCCTCGACGCTGGCGACCTCGGTCCGGTGATCGTGGACCTCGCCC
>DATJVF010000063.1:0-3367 GCA_035501995.1 Anaeromyxobacteraceae bacterium | reverse complement strand
CCGCCGTGCCCGAGGTCGAGATGCGGCGATACGCCGCAGGCCGCGCGCACCACGAACTGAGAGCGGAACCCTCGCCTCCGGGCCCGCGGCAGGGAGGCGACGTGCGCGCCGGCGCGCAGCCCCGGGATCCCAGCTCTCCCCCGCGCCCGGCGCGACATGATCCTTGCCCGGCGACGACGCCTCTACGACATGCTGCTCGAGAACCTCTGCTTCGCGCTCGTAGCGACCCTGGTCGCCGGCTACTCGGTGGTCGAGGGCCGCTACCTGGGCGTGGGGATGCTCTCGCTCTTCACCCGCTCCCCCGAGGAGCGCCAGCGCACCTTCGCCCAGCTCGGCGCGCCCTGGCCGGGAGCCGCCCCCTGGCTGCTCGCGACCGCCGGGGTGCTCCTCTTCGCCTTCCCGCGGGTGGTCGTCACCCTCTCCCGGGGTCTCACCGCCTCGCTCGGCCTGCTCCTCGCCGCCCTGGTCGTGCGCGGGACGGCCTTCGAGCTCCGCGGGTGGGCGCGGAGGGGCCGGGTGCGGCGCGCCGCCGAGCTCCTCCTCGGCGCCGCCAGCGTGGCGGCTTCCCTCCTCCTCGGCGTGGTGGCGGGACACATCCTGCGCGGGGTCCCCATGGGACCCGGCCCGGAGCTCGCCGGCCGCGCCACCCCGAGCCCCTTCCCGGTCCTCCTCGGGCTCGTCTCCTCGGCCTCGTTCGCCGTGCAGGGCGCGCTCTACCTGCGCCTCGGCGCCGAGGGCGAGCGCGCCGACCGGCTGTCGGCCATCGCGCTCGGGGCCTTCGTCTCCTTCCTCTGCCTGTTCGCGGCCGCCACCGCGCTCACCGTGGAGGTCTCGCCCTTCCTGTTCGTGCGCAGCTCGAACCTGCACATGTGGCTCGGGGGGGCGATCCTCGCCGCGGCGCTCGCCACCACCCCCATCGCCACCAGCGCCGGCCGCCGCCGGCTGGCCTTCGTGGCGGCCTGCGCCACGGTGGTGGCGCTCGTGGCCGTCTCGGCCCTCTCGCTCTACCCGGGGCTCTTGCCCTCGAGCACCGCCTTCGAGAACAGCCTCACCATCTACAACGCCGGGGCGGGCCGGCGGGCCCTCGCCTTCGCGCTGGCGGCGGCGCTCTTCGCCGCGGCGGCGGCCCTCGGCCTGGGGCGGGTGCTCCACCGCACGGCCCGGCCCCGGACCTGACGCCGAGGACCCGGAGGCTCGCTCGGACCCCCTGGCGCTCGCTCCGGCCGGCGCTCTCAACGGCCGGCCGGAGCGGCCTCGCCGGGCGGCGGGCCCTCGCCCTCCCTCGCCTCCGCACCCGGTCCGGCCGGCTCGAACTCGACGAGGTAGAACTTGTTCGTGGAGCGGTCGGCGATGCGCAGGGTCGGCTTCGGGCCCACCGCCTGGCGCAGCGCGCTGTAGCGGGCGCGCTCGACGATCACCCACATGCGGGAGGAGCGCTCGGCGAGCTCCTTCATGCTGGCGTTGTCCTGCACCTGGCGCACGAGGTTGCGCGAGTAGAAGGTCTCGCCGCGCCAGTTCATGTAGTAGGCGACGATGGGCTCCTCCGGGGAGCGGCGCTCGGCGAGGTAGGTCCAGAAGAGGTCGCGCTGGCTCCAGTGCGGCGACAGCTCGCGCCAGTGGAGCCAGGAGCCGTAGACCGCCAAGGCCACCGCCATCGCGACGAGCACGCCCACGAGGGCCCGGCGGGAACGCCACAGGTAGGCCGCGAGGAAGGCGATGGCCCCCGCTCCGGCCAGGGACGAGACCACCGGGCGCACGCCGAGGGAGAGGAGGAACGGTCCCAGGCGCAGCCCCGGGTGCAGCTCGGCGAGCTCGCGCTCGGGGTAGGGGCGGTCGTAGTTGTAGACGAACAGGTCGGGCAGGGCCTTGGGCTCGAGCCACAGGCCGTGGGCCACCACCCCGAAGGCGACGAGCCCGAGCACGAGCGCTCCGAGGTGCGCCTCCAGACCCTCGTCGAGGAGCCGGTCGAGGTAGATCGCCCCCAGGATGGCGAAGCCCGGCACGGCCGGAAAGATGTAGTGGTGGAACTTGGTGGCCGAGAAGGTCATGAGGGCGTAGGTGAGGACCGCCCACAGCCCGCAGAGGAGCACGAGGTCGTCGCGCCGGGTGCGCCCCCGGAGCCTGAGCCGGGCGAGCTCGCCGAGCGCCCCCGGCAGCGCCGCCACCCAGGGGAACAGCCCGTAACCGAGCTCACGGATGAAGTAGCCGAAGCTGCCACCGGGGGTGGTGGTGTGCACCCCCTCCACGAGCCGCTTCAGGTGGTCGTGGACGAAGAAGCGGTAGGCGAAGGTCTTCGACTCGTCGTCGACGCCGCGGAAGAGCGACATGACCAGGTACCAGGGCGCCGCGATGGCCAGGAAGATGGCCGGCCCGACCGGGAGGGGCACCCCCGCGATGCGCTCGGTGAGGCGGAGCCGGGAGAGGAGCTTCCACTCGCCGGTGAGGAGGAACCAGGCGAGGAAGACGGCCCCGCACAGCGAGAAGCCGAGGAGCCCCTTCGCTAGCGTGGCGAAGGCCAGGAAGACGTAGCCGGCGTAGGCGAAGGCGGTGGTGTGGGCCCGTTCGTCCCACAGGGCCATGGCGAAGCACATGGCGCCCGAGGTCATGAGGGCCACGAAGGGCATGTCGGTGATGGCCTGGCGGGCCAGGAGGAAGTAGAAGGGGGTGGTGGCGAGTGAGACCGCGGCGAGGTAGCCGGCCCGGCGCGAGACGAGCCGCCGCACCGCCAGGTAGACGAGCGCGCAGGCGAGGACCGCGATGAGCGCCACCGGGAGCCGCACCGCCCACTCGGTGTAGATGGAGAGGCCGCTCGGGGTGGGCGGGCCGGGGAAGGACCCCTGGGGCAGGGCGTGGTCGTGCACCCCGATGACCTTCATGGCGAGGGCGCTCATCCACATGAGCAGGACCGGCTTCGAGAAGAAGTAGGCGCTCTCCCAGTAGGGGTGGACGTAGTCGTCGCGGACCAGCATCTGCCGGGCCACCTCGGCGTAGTGGGGCTCCCACGGGTCCCAGAAGCCGACCGCACCCAGCCACGGCAGGAAGATGAGGGCGGCGAAGGCCGCCACCGCCAAGAGGTCGCGGCGCTCCTCGGGCAGGGCTCGCAGGCGCGCGAGGAGGGCGGGAAAGGGGCCGCGCCCGCTCCTCGCCGGGGCTTCGCCGGGGCACATGGGAGGGGGAGCTTAGCAGGCGGGCCGACGCGGCGCGCCTGGGCACGCGCTCCTGCCGCTCCGGGGCGAGGGCTCGCCTCTTTCCCGCCCTTCCTTGGCCTCGCCCCCGGCCCCGCGCTAACATCGCCCGCCGTGGAGCCTGCCCGCGTCCAGCCGGACTTCAAGCCCCACCTGTTCGGCAAGTTCTTCCTCCTGCAACG
>DATJVF010000062.1:0-6342 GCA_035501995.1 Anaeromyxobacteraceae bacterium | reverse complement strand
GTCCCGCCCCTCGCCTTGGGCGGGCGCGGGGACGGCCCGCTCGCCTTCATGCGCAGGGTGGTGGAGGTGGCCATGGAGGCCGCTTCGGGGCTCGCCCGTAAGGAGGCGCGCGGGCTCGAGAAGGCGTCCTCCACCGAGATCCTCCTCCGGCTGGCCGAGCGGTCGGCCCCGCCCGAGGGCGACGCCCTCGGCCGGGCCAGGGTGCGCGGGCTCGAGGCCCGCAAGAGGCTCGAGGAGCGGGCTGGCGGCCTGCTCGACGGTGCCAGCGTGGCCGAGCTCATCGGGATGACGCCGGCCGGGGTCCATCGGCGTTACCAGGCTCACCAGCTCCTGGGGATCCGCGGCGAGGCGAGGCGCATCGGCTACCCGGGGGCCCAGTTCGTGGGCGGCCGCACCCTACCTCACCTGCCCGAGGTGCTGAAGCTCCTCGCGGCCGCCAAGGTCGACGGATGGGCCCAGCTCGCCTTCCTCACCGGATCGAATGCCCGGCTCGGGGAACGGACGCCCCTCGCCGCGCTCCAGGAGGGCGACCTCGCGGCGGTGCTGGGCGCCGCGCGGGCCTTCGGGGAGCACGGTGCCGCCTAACGCGAGACCCGGTCCGCACCCGGGTCCGCCCGCCGACTTCGCGACGCGCGCCCTGCCGCTCGTCGCGGTGGCCGGCCCGCTCTACCGCGTGCACCGGCGCCAGCACCACCCGCTCCACTTCGGCCGGTCGGGGGACAACCGCTTCGACGACGCCCAGCGGAAGTACGGGGTGCTCTACGCGGCCACCACCCCGGAAGGCGCCTTCATCGAGACCTTCGCTGAACCCCTGCAGGCCGGGTTCGTCACCCAGGCCCTCCTCAACGCTCGCAAGCTCAGCACCCTGAGCCCGCGCGGGCCGCTGAGGCTCGTCGACCTCGACGGACGCGAGCTGCGCCGCCTGGGTGCGGACGCCCGGCTCCTCTCGGGGCCACACGAGGTGGCGCAGCGCTGGTCCCGCGCCGCCCACGACCACCCGCAGGCGCCCGACGGCCTGAGGTACCCGGCCCGTCACGATCCGACCCGCTATGCGGTGGCCCTCTTCGAGCGTGCCCGGGCCGCCCTGACCGCGCAGGTGGCCAGGGAGGTGCTGGGGGCCGCCGCCAACCGCGCGCTCCTCGCCGGCCTGCTCGAGCGGTACGGGCTCGGGCTCCTCTAGCTCGTGGCCTCGGGAGCGGGCGGGCCCCTCTTCAGTACTGCAGGAGGCACTTCAGGGCCTTGCCGCTCGAGACGAGCCGCAGGCCTTCCTCAAACCGCTCCATGGGCAGCTCGTGGGTGACGAATTCGCTGGCCTTGAGGCGGCCCTGCCGGATGAACTCGCAGACCGGACCCTGTGCCTCGCGCTCGCGCCAGCGGGTCGGCCACTGGTGGACGAAGAGGTTGAAGTTGTAGGGGCCGCTCGACTTGTCGAGCGTGAAGGCCTTGTCCGAGAGCACGCCGTACACGCAGACCGAGCCACCCATCTTGACGAGGGGCATGGCGAGGTTCATCACCTGCGGGCTCCCGATGGCGTCGATGACCGCGTCGAGCTTGCGCGCGCGCCTCGAGAGCGCCAGCAGGTCCGGGCTCCCGGGTGGAAAGACGGCGTCGGCCCCCAGCGCGCGGGAGCGCTCGAGCTTTTCGGGGTGCCGATCGACGACGCCGATCCACCCCAGCCCGAACAGGCGGCCGAGCTTGACGAAGCTCTGGCCCACCGGGCCGGCGCCGAAGACGATGATGTCGTCGCCCGGCCGGAGGTGGAAGTCGCCCAGCCCTCCGTACACCTCCCGCCAGGTGCAGAGCATGGCGGCCTCGGCGGGGCCGATGTCCGGGTCGACCTTCCGCTGGATCTCGTAGCACTCCAGCCAGCCGTGGGCCTCATCGGCCACGCCGTCCGCCACCATGGCGTCGTGGTCGTTCACCAGGGTGTACTCGCAGAAGCCACCCCAGCCGCTGCTCATGGCCCGGTCCGAGAACTCGAAGACCAGCCCGCCCACGGCACGGTCGCCGACGGCGAACTGGTGGACCTTCTCTCCCACCGCCACCACCCGGCCGGCGCCTTCGTGCCCGAGCACCAGCGGGTAGCGGTCGACCCCCGGGAAGTGGCCCTGCACGAGCTTGCGGTCGGTGGCGTTGCAGATGATGGCGGCCTCCGTCCGCACCAGCGCCTGGTACGGTCCCGGCTTCGGAACGGCGATCTCGACGACCCGGACCTCGTCTGGCTTCATGACGGCGATGGCGCGCATGGAGAGCTCCTCGCGGTGGCGTCTTGGGGGTACGGCTCGAACGGACCGGGTAGCCTAGCTTCGAAAGGTGCGCCCGGTCCAGGCGCCCGGGCGTGGCGGCAGGCCATGGGCGCGGCGCGCCTCGCCTTTTCGAAGGAGGGTGAGGGCTCACCGACAGGCCGTGCGGGTGCGCGGGCCCTCTCGCCGCCGACCGGAGTCGGGCGCCTGCGTGCTAGGGTCACCCGCGCGCGGCCGGGAGCTTCGGAGGTTCGCCCTGCGCGGCCGCTCGAAGGGAGGTACGGATGATCCTCGACAAGTTCAGGCTGAGCGGGAAGGTAGCGGTGGTGACCGGCGCCGGCCAGGGCATCGGAGCGGCCATCGCGGAGGCGATGGCCGAGGCCGGAGCGACGGTGGTCGCGCTCGACCTCGACGGCGGGCGGGCCAGCTCCACCGCCGGCGCGATCGTGCAGAAGGGCCTCTCGGCTGAGAGCGGTGTGCTCGACGTCACCATGTCCCGGGACGCCGAGCGGGTCGCCGGCGAGGTCGTAAAGCGACACGGTCGCGTCGACGTCCTCGTCAACAACGCAGGCATCGCGATCAGCGAGGTGCCGGCCGAGGTCATGACCGACGAGCAGTGGCGCAAGGTGCTGGCGGTGAACCTGGACGGGGTCTTCTACTGCTCGCGGGCCTTCGGGCGCCACATGCTCGAGCGGCGAGCGGGGGCCATCGTCAACGTGGGCTCCATGTCCGGGGACATCGTCAACCGGCCGCAGGAGCAGTGCCAGTACAATGCCTCCAAGGCGGGGGTGCACCAGCTCACCCGGTCCCTGGCCGCGGAGTGGGCCGACCGCGGCGTGCGGGTGAACGCGGTGGCGCCGACCTACATCGATACCCCGCTCCTGGCCTACGCGGTGGCCCAGGGCGGACCCATGTACGAGCGCTGGATCGACTCCACGCCCATGAAGCGCCTGGGACGGCCCGACGAGGTCGCCGCGGTGGCGGTGTTCCTGGCCTCGGAGGCGGCGAGCCTCATGACGGGAAGCATCGTGGCGGTGGACGGCGGGTACACCTGCTGGTGAAGGTGCCGCGGCCTCAGGCCTCGACGATGCGGGCGAGCGCCGCGACGGCGCGGCGCAGCGCCTCGACCGGTGCCCCGGCGAAGGTCAGCCGCAAGAACGGCGCCGGCGCCTCGGCGGGGAACCAGCGGCCGCCCGGCGATACCACCAGGTGGGCGCGGGCCGCCCGCTGGGCGGCTTCCTCGTCCGACCGCGATCCAGGGAGCCGCACCCACAGGTGCAGCCCGCCCTGGGGGACGAGCGCCAGGGCCTCGTCCCCGAGGGTCCGCCGGACGGCCTCCACCAGGGCATCGCGCCGCTCGCGCAGGGCCGCCCGGGTGCTCCGCAGGTGGCGCCGCCAGGCCGGCGAGGTGACGAGCTGCAACGCCGTCTCCTGGAGCGGCCCGGCCACGAAGAAGTCCTCCGAGGTCCTCGCGGCCTTGAGGCGGGCGAAGGCCGCTCCGCGCGCGCAGAGCGCGCCCACCCTGAGCCCGGGCGCGGCCGGCTTGGTGAGCGAGCGGATGTAGACCACGTGGCCGTCGCGGTCGGAGGCGGCCACAGGGGGCGGGGACTCGCCCTCGAGCGCGAGGTCGCGCGCCCAGTCATCCTCGACGAGGAAGGCGCCGGCGGCGCGGACCACCTCCAGGACCTCGCGGCGGCGCTCGGCGGCGAGCACCGCTCCCGAGGGGTTGGCGAAGGTCGGTTGGCAGTAGAAGACGCGGGCGCCCGAGGTGGCGAGCGCCTCGGCCAGGAGCTCGGGGCGCACCCCGCGGGCGTCGGTCGGCACGGGGACCACCCGGAGGCCGGCGGCGGCGGCGGCGGACAAGGCTCCGACGAAGGTGGGCGACTCGGTGACGAGGGCCGCGCCCGGGGCGGCGAGCGCCCTGAACGCGGTGGCGATGGCCGGCTGGCTGCCCGGGACGATCATGACGTCCCGAGCGGACATCTCGCCCCCCGCCTCATGGGCGAACCAGGCCCGCAGCGGCCACAGGCCCTCGACGTCCATGCGGTCCCAGACCCCCGGCCGCCGCAGCGCCCGGCGCATGGACGCCGTGAGCGCCGCGAGGGGCTGCAGGTCCTCGGGGAGGTAGCCGGTGCTGAGCACGAGCGCGCCCGGCGCCGGGAGGGCCACGAGCTCGCCGAGCGCCAGGGCCTGGGAACGCGAGCTCCCGAGGGCCAGGCTCTGCCAAGCGTGGTCCGGCGCGGCCCGGGAAGGGGTTCGCACGGCGACGAAGGTTCCCTCTCCGGGCCGGGTCTCGACGAGCCCCTCCGCGGCGAGCTGTGCGACGGCTGCGGCCACGGTGCCGGGGCCGACGCCGTGGCGCGCCATGAGCTCGCGCACCGAGGGGAGGCGCGCCCCCGGTGTCTGCGCCGCGGCCTCGGCGCGGATGAGTTGAGTCATCCGGCCGGCGCTGTTATCGTCATTCATGAGAAAACACGATAGCGCTACTGGAAGCGGATCGGAAGCGCTTCGGCCGGGCGCGCCCCCGAGCGGGAGCGGGCTGGTCCTCGGGGCGCTCGGGGTCCTCGCCTTCTCCTTCACGCTTCCGGCGACGCGTCTCGCGGTGGCCGATCTCGACGGTGCCGTGGTCGGCCTCGGGCGAGCGGTGGTCGCCGCCGCCCTCGCGGCGGTGACCCTCGCCGTGCGGGGCGAGCCCTTCCCGCGGCGGGCGCACTGGCCGAGGCTCGCGGTGGTCTCGCTGGGCGTCGTGGTCGGCTTCCCGCTCTTCAGCGCGCTCGCTCTCCGCAACGTGCCGGCCTCGCACGGGGCGGTCATCGTGGGGCTGTTGCCGGCGGCCACGGCCGTGATGGCCGCGCTGCGGGCCGGCGAGCGGCCGTCGCTGGCCTTCTGGATCTCCTCCTTCCTGGGCCTCCTCGCCGTGCTGGCCTTCGCGGCGGCCCTCGGGGCCGGTCGGCCCCAGGCCGCCGACCTCCTCATCTTCGTGGCGGTGCTACTGGGGGCGCTCGGCTACGCCGAGGGCGGCGCGCTCTCCCGAGAGCTCGGAGGCTGGCAGGTCATCAGCTGGGCCCTCGTTCTCTCCGCCCCGGTCCTGGGGCCGGTGGTGGCGCTGCGCGCCGCCGTGCACGGGCTGTCCGCATCGCCGGCGGCCTGGGTCGGATTCGCCTACGTCGCGCTCGTGAGCCAGTTCCTCGGCTTCTTCGCCTGGTACCGCGGGCTTGCCCTGGGTGGCGTCGCCAGGGTGGGGCAGCTGCAGCTCGCCCAGCCGGTCCTGACGCTCCTCTGGTCGGCGCTCCTCCTGCGCGAGCGCGTGACCGGGCCGACCGTGGTGGCGGCGGCGGCGGTGCTCCTCAGCGCCGGTCTCACCCAGCGGGCGCGGGTGCACGCGGTCGCGGGAGCGGGGTCGCGCCGAGATGCGCCGGGGGAGGGCCCGGGGGCCCCGTCCCGATCCGCTCCCGGCCCCGCCGCCCCGCCGTGCGGTTGCCCGCCGCCGGCTACGGGGCCATCATGGCACGGATGATGAAGACCATCGGCCTCGTGGGCGGGATGAGCTGGGAGTCCACTGCGCACTACTACCGTCTCCTGAACGAGGCCGTGAAGGCTCGCCAGGGAGGCCTGCACTCGGCGCCCTGCCTCGTCGCCTCGCTGGACTTCGCGACCATCGAGCCCCTGCAGCGCGCCGGCCGCTGGGACGAGGCGGGCGCGCTCCTCAACCAGGCCGCGCTCGGGCTCGAGCGGGCCGGGGCCGAGCTCTTGCTCCTCTGCGCCAACACCATGCACAAGGTGGCGGACCGGATGATGGTGGGCGTGCGCATCCCGCTCCTCCACATCGCGGACGCGACGGCCGCGCGGGTCCGGGAGGCCGGGGTGCGGAGGGTGGGCCTGCTCGGCACGCGCTACACCATGGAGCAGGAGTTCTACCGGGAACGGCTCGCCGGGAGACACGGGCTCGAGGTCCTCGTACCCGGCCCCGCCGACCGCGCGGAGGTGAACCGCGTCATCTTCGAAGAGCTCGTGCTCGGGCGGATCGAGCCCGGCTCGAAGGCGCGTTACGTGGCGGTCATGGAGGGCCTCGCCGCAGCAGGCGCGGAGGGCATCATCG
>DATJVF010000061.1:0-2272 GCA_035501995.1 Anaeromyxobacteraceae bacterium | reverse complement strand
GCGCCCCCGCGGCCGCGGAGGCGCCGCTCGTCTCCCCGACGCTCTCGGTGGCGCTCGCCGTGTGCGCGCTGGCGGTGGTGGTGCTCGGCATCGGCCCGGAGCCGGTGGCCGCCCTCGCCCGGGTCGCCTCCGCCCTCGCTCCCTAACCTCCCCACCGTAGAGCACCCGGCCCGAGCTCGGGGTCGGCCCGTGGGCGCTCGCGCCCCGCGGCCCGGCTCCTCATCGCGCCCGGGCTCAAACGGCGCGCGTCGCCCTGGGCCACGGGCCTCGGGCAGGCGCCGCCGGCGAGGTGAAGGGGGAAGGGCCTCCTCACGGGGTCCGAGGACCTTCACGGAGCGTTGGGCCCCGTCGATCTCGGGCCGCCCGCCCGAGCTGGCGGTTGCCCCGGCCAGGGCGATCGAGGAGCGCGGACGAGCCGCTATGACTCGAGGTGAGATGGCGACCGTCGGTTCGCCTCGACCCCGAGCGGCCGGCGGGGGGCGCTCGCACGTCCTCGCGCTCGGGGCCAAGGGCCCTCCCCAAGAGGACCATCGCCGCCTCGGGCCGTCGCGGCAGGGACAAGGGTCCGGGCGGCCCTGCGCGCCTCGGCGCACGCTGTTCACTCGAAGAGGTGGCCCCCGAGCGCTCCGTCGCACCCCTCGAGGCGCGGCGATAGGCCGCGTCGCCGGTGGCGGGCCCCCCGCTATACTCCCTTACAGATGGGCGCTTTTCGGTGGGTCCATCCGCCCGGATACAGGTCCAAGATGTCGCAGCCCTCCCCCCAAGGAACGCCCCAGGAAAAGGCGGATTTCGAGCCCACCATCGTGAGCTTCGTCTGCAACTGGTGCACGTACACCGGTGCGGACCTGGCCGGCACGAGCCGCCTGCAGATGGCCCCCAACGTCCGGGTCATCAGGCTCAACTGCAGCAGCCGGGTGAACCCGCTCTTCATCATGAAGGCCTTCGAGCGCGGGGCCGACGGGGTCATGGTGAGCGGCTGCCACACCGGGGACTGCCACTACAGCACCGGCAACTACTACGCCCGCCGCCGCTTCGCCATCTTCCGCGACCTGGCGGACTTCATGGGCCTCGACACCAACCGCATGACCTTCTCCTGGGTGTCGGCCTCCGAGGGCCACAAGTGGCAGCAGGTGGTGAACGAGACCTCCGCCCGCGTGAAGGCGCTCGGTCCGCTCCGGCCGACCGTGGAGCCCTCTCAGGAAGACGGGCCATGAACACGCTGCGTGAACTCGCGCGCAAGCTCCTCCACGACGGCACGGTCCAGGTGGTCATCGGGTACGAGGAGGGGTCCCGCGGCCCGCGGCCCGCCTTCGTCACCGACCCCGCGGGTGCGGAGCGGCTCATCTTCGACGCCCGCTGCGTGCAGAACCTCGCCGCCTACCTGAACCCGCGGCGCGAGCACCTGCGCCGGCTCGGCAAGCCCGCGGTGGTGGTGAAGGGCTGCGACGCTCGGGCGGTGGCCGGGCTCATCCGCGAGTCCCAGCTCCGGCGCGAGGACCTGGTGGTGATCGCCGTCCGCTGCGGCGGGGTGGTACGCGATCCGAGGCTCGCGGGGGAGCTCACCGCCGAGACCGTGTCCGACCGGTGCTCGGGGTGCGAGGTGCGCGAGCCCCGGCTCTACGACCACCTCCTCGGGGAGCTGCCGCCCGCGCCGCCCGCGACGCACCGCCGCGAAGAGAAGCTCGCCCAGCTCGACCGCATGAGCGCGGACGAGCGGCGCGCCTTCTGGGACGGAGAGCTGGCCCGCTGCATCCGCTGCCACGCCTGCCGGGCGGTGTGCCCCATGTGCTTCTGCGTCGAGTGCATGGCGGACAAGAGCCAGCCGCAGTGGATCGACTCCTCGCCGACCCTGCGCGGCAACCGCGCCTGGCAGACCATGCGGGTGCTCCACCAGGCCGGACGCTGCGTGGACTGCCTGGAGTGCGAGCGGGCCTGCCCGGCCGGGATCCCGCTCGGGTTGCTCGGCCGGCACGTGGCGCGCTCGGTGGAGCGCCGCTTCGCCTACCGGGTGAGCGACGATCCGGCGGTGCCGGCCCCCATGGGCTCCTACCGCACCGAGGACGGCGAGGAGTTCATCCAGTGACCGCCGCCTTCCTCTCCCGAGCCGAGCTCTCGGCGATGGTCGAGGCCCTCCTGGCCTCGGGCGCGCAGGTCCTCGCTCCGGTCGTGAGCGCGGATCACCCCGGCGCCACCGACTACCGCAGGGTCTCTAGCCTCTCCGAGGCCTCGCTCGACGGACCCCTGCCGCGCCGGTCGCTGAAGGAGTTCTTCC
>DATJVF010000060.1:0-16476 GCA_035501995.1 Anaeromyxobacteraceae bacterium | reverse complement strand
GGAAGAACTCGAGCACCCCCACGCAGGCCTCCCGCGAGACCATGGGGAGGGCCAGGATCGAGCCCGGCGGGCCCTTCAGCCACGGCTCGGCGGACGCGCGAGGGTCCCTCCCGGTGTCCGGGACGAGCGTCGCCACGCGCGCGCGGGCGGCCTCGCCGGCCACCCCCTCACCGACCCTCTGGCGCAGACCCCTCGCCTCGGCCCCGGTGCCGAAGACGCTCTTCACCTCGAGCTCGTCCCGGTCCTCGTCCCGGAGGAGGAGCACCAGGGCCTCGTCGCCGAGGGCGCGCCCGACCGAGCCCGCCACCTCGCGCAGCAGCTCCTCGAGCCTCAGGGTGGAGTTGAAGGTGCGCGAGAGCTCGGAGAGGAGGTGAAGCTCCTTCACGCGCGCCTCGAGGCGGCCGTTCACCTCGTCGAGGCGGCGGTGCTGGGCCTCCACCTCGGCCTTGAGGGCGAGCTCGCGCTCCAAGAACTCGAGGGAGCGGGCGTCCTCGATGCGCCGCACGTTGAGGTCGGTGATGGCGGCCAGGGCGGCGTTGAAGCCGCGCGCCAGCTCGCCGAGCTCGTCCTCGGAATCGACCGGGGCGCGCCGCAGGAAGTCGCCCGCCTCGGCCCGGGAGAGCGAGGCGACGATGCGGGCCAGCCGCTCCTCGAGGAGGATCCGCATGGCGAGGAGGTGCGCGAGCGCCCCCGCCAGCGCGAGGAGGGCGACGAAGGCCAGCGCCGTCGGCCACACCTCCGGGGCGCGCGCCAGGGTGGCGCTCCTCAGCCACCCGACCCCGGCGAGGAGGATCGCGAGGAGGGGGAGGCCGGTCGCGAGGAGGAGCTTGCGGGAGAGGCGGGAGCGGACGAGGTGCGGCATCGCGGCGGTGACCCGGAAGCCTAGCCCTGCCGGGGGACGAGGACAACTGGGGCGGTTGCAACCCGAGGTCCGCCGCGACAAGAGAGGGGGACCTCCTATGGAGATCCTCTTGAGCGCCCTGCTCGCCGGCTTCCCGCACGGATTCACCAACCGGAGCGGGGGCGTCTCGAAGGGGCGCTTCGCGAGCTTCAACCTGGGCGGAGCCGTGGGCGACGAGCGGGCCGACGTGGACGCCAACTGGAAGCTCCTCGCCGAGGCCACCGGGCTCACCTTCGCCCGCGTGCGACAGGTCCACGGCGACCGGGTGGTGGTGGTCGACGAGGCCCCGGGCCCCCCGCAGGAGGCGGACGCCCTGGTGTGCCGGCACCCCGGCATCGCGGCCTGCGTCTCGGTGGCCGACTGCGTGCCGGTGCTCATCGGGGACCCGCGTTCCGGCGCGGTGGCGGCGGTGCACGCCGGCTGGCGCGGTACGCTCGCCCACGCCGCGGCGCGGGCGGTCGAGGCCCTGACCCGCGAGGCGGGCGCCCACCCGAGCGACCTCCTCGCCGCCATCGGCCCCTCCATCGGGCCCTGCTGCTACGAGGTCTCGGCGGACCTGGCCCAGGTCTTCCGGGACGACCTCGGACCGCGGGTGGCCGAGCCGCGAGGCCAGGGCTCGCGGGTCGACCTCTGGCTCGCGAACGAGCTCGTCCTGCGCAAGGCCGGGGTGGACCGGGAGCGGATCGAGGTCCTCGGCCGCTGCACCTCGTGCGAGGAGATCTTCTTCTCGCACCGGCGCGACCGGGGCGAGACCGGCCGGCAGGTGGGATTCATCGCACCTGCGGCCACCCCCGTTTCTTGACTTAAACCCGCCTGGGCCCGAGAATTTTCGCCGTCCCCGAGGGGGACCTTCGTGCACCCAGCGCGAAGTCTCGAACCACCGGCCGGAGCCCCAATGAGAGCGTGCCGCCTCGCCACCTTCCTCGTGCTCGTCCCGCTCCTCGCCCTCGGGCAGACCACCGCCCAGAAGCCGGCGCGCCGCGCGGAAGAGGCGAAGGACCAGGCGCCCGCGGCGAGCGAGGCGAACGACGCCGGTTCCGAGGCGGGGGACGAGGCCCCACCGACGGCCGGGAAGGCGGGCGCCGAGGCGGGGGACGAGGGCGCGGCGAGCGCCGCCGCCTCCTCCGAGGAGGCCCCCCCGCGCGCCGACGACTACACGGTGAAGCCGGGCGACACCCTGTGGGACCTCTCCGGCCGCTTCCTCAACAACCCCTGGTACTGGCCCAAGGTGTGGTCCTACAACCCCGAGATCACGAACCCGCACTTCATCTACCCGGGGAACGTGGTGCGCCTCTACCCCGGGGCCGAGAACGGGCCGGGCCGCCTCGAGCCGGCGCAGGCCCCCATGGCGGCCGAGGAGGACTACGAGGCCCCCCGCGAGCTCGACGACCTCTCCCGCGCCGACATGAAGAAGCCGCAGGACTACGGGGAGGGCGACGATGTGGCGGTGGTCGGGCCCTACCGCATCGGCTACGTGGCCCCCAAGGGCACCTACGCCCGCCACGACACCTTCGTCACCCAACGCGAGCTCGAGGAGTCGGGCGTCATCAAGTCGGCCTTCTCCGACAAGCTCATGCTGAGCCTGCACGACCGCGCCTACGTGACGTTCAAGCAGCCGAACCAGGTGAAGCGGGGGGAGGTCTACACCATCTACCGGACCGACCGGCCGGTGAAGCACCCGGTGACCGGCGAGCTCTTCGGCTACCAGTCGACCATCGTCGGCGCCGGGAGGGTGGTGGCGGCGGACGACAAGGCGGTCACGCTCGAGATCTCCGGCGCCTTCGACGCCATCGAGCGCGGCAACTTCGTCGGCCCCTGGAACGACAAGATCGTGAGGCAGGTGCGCCGCCGCCCGAACACCCGCGACATGAACGGCTACATCATCGCCGCGAAGGAGGACGTGCTCTCCGAGTTCGGCGAGCACCACGTGGTCTTCATCGACAAGGGCAAGGCCGACGGCGTGGAGGAGGGCAACGTCTTCTCGGTGAAGCGCTCGGGGGACCCGCTCGGGCGCACCCCCAACGAGATCCAGAACGACCCGACGCTTCCGGACGAGGACGTTGGGAGCCTGCTCGTGGTCGACGCCCAGCAGACCTCGTCCACGGCTCTCGTGGTGAGGAGCCTGCGCGAGCTGTACGTCGGCGACCGGGTCGAGATGCACGCGGCCCAGGCGAAGAGCGCCGGCGGGAGCTAGGTCCCAAGGCGAGGAGCGAGCGCCATCCGCGGTCAGAAGGTGGCCCGCGGGCCGCGTAGGCGAGCGTATTTTAAGTCTTTTGGCGAGCGCCCGGCGCCGCCCGCGCTTGACCTGTGGAGGTGGCGCGAGTATACGGACCCCCCTCATGGAAGGGGCTGGCGAGCGGGAGCTGCTAGGACGAGCGGCCTTTCGCGGCCTCGAGGGTAGAGGGCGGGGCGCGCTCCCTGGGGCGGCGAGAGCGAGGAGCCTCTTTTCGGTACCGCCCGCGAGGCGGTGCCGCGAGGAGGCCTCCCGATAGGGCCGCCTACCCCAAGGTGCTAGAGAAGAAGGAACGATGCCGGACGGAGAGAGCAAGGTTCCGAACGAGAAGCGGGCGAAGGCGCGCGCGAAGCGCCCGTCCACGGCGGCCCCCAAGGGGGGCAAGGCCGCGAGCAAGAACGCCTCGGGCACGCTCGTGGTGGTGGAGTCGCCGGCCAAGGCCAAGACCATCAAGAAGTACCTCGGCCGCTCCTTCGAGGTGAAAGCCTCGGTCGGGCACGTGAAGGACCTGCCGAAGAGCAAGATGGGGGTGGACATCGAGAACGGCTTCGCCCCCGAGTACGACGTCATCAAGGGCAAGGCCAAGGTCCTCTCGGAGATCAAGCGCGCCGCGCGGAACGCCGGGCGGGTGCTGCTCGCCACCGACCCCGACCGCGAGGGCGAGGCCATCGCCTGGCACATCGCCGAGGAGATCGGCGCCGAGGGCGGCGACGAGCGGGTGCGGCGGGTGCTCTTCAACGAGATCACCAAGTCCGCCATCCAGAAGGCCATCGAGCAGCCCATCGCCCTCGACAAGTCGAAGTTCGACTCGCAGCAGGCGCGGCGCATCCTCGACCGCCTGGTGGGCTACAAGATAAGCCCCATCCTCTGGTCCAAGGTGAAGCGCGGCCTCTCGGCCGGGCGGGTGCAGTCGGTGGCGGTGCGCCTGGTGGTCGACCGCGAGCGCGAGATCGAGGCCTTCCGCCCCGAGGAGTACTGGACGGTCGAGGCCGAGCTCGCCGCCGCGCTCCCGCCCGAGTTCAGGGCCAGGCTCGTCAAGTTCGCCGGCCAGAAGGCGGAGCTGAAGGAGGAAGGCGCCACCCGGGCGCTCGTGAGCGAGATCGAGCGCGAGCCCTTCCGGGTGGCCGCGGTGGAGAAGCGCGAGCGCCGCCGGAACCCGCCGCCGCCGTTCACCACCGCCAAGCTGCAGCAGGAGGCGGCCAACCGGCTCGGCTTCACCACCCGCAAGACCATGACCCTCGCCCAGCGCCTCTACGAGGGGGTGGAGCTCGGCGACGAGGGCGCGGTCGGCCTCATCACCTACATGCGCACCGACTCGGTGCGCCTCTCCACCGAGGCGGTGGACGCCGTGCGCGGGCACATCGTCGCCCGCTACGGCGAGGACTACCTGCCGAAGGAGCCGAACTTCTTCAAGACCAAGCAGAAGGCGGCCCAGGAGGCCCACGAGGCGGTCCGCCCCACCTCCATCGAGTGGACGCCCGAGCGGGTCGAGCCGCACTTCGAGGCGATGGGCGAGCGGGACATGTTCCGCCTCTACCAGCTCATCTGGAACCGTTTCGTGGCCTGCCAGATGGTCCCGGCGGTCTACGACCAGACCACCGCCGACATCGTGGCCGGCCGCGCCACCTTCCGGGCCACCGGCTCCCACCTCAAGTTCCCGGGCTACCTGGCGGTCTACGGCGCGAGGCCGCCCGAGGAGGAGGCCGGGGCCGAGGCCGACAAGGCGGACGGGGAGCCGACCGGCGACGAGGCCAAGGAGCGCCACGAGGAGAAGCTCCTGCCGCCCCTCGAGGAGGGCCTGGAGCTGCGCCTCCTCCGCCTGCTCCCCGAGCAGCATTACACCCAGCCGCCGCCCCGCTTCAACGAGTCCTCGCTCGTGAAGGAACTCGAGGAGCGCGGCATCGGCAGGCCCTCCACCTACGCGGCCATCCTCACCACCATCCAGGGGGTGCGGGACGGCTCCCCCAAGCCGGACCGCGCCTACGTGGAGAAGGTGGACGGCCGCAACTTCCGGCCCACCCAGCTCGGCACCCTCGTCACCGACCTCCTCGTGCACAGCTTCCCCCGCGAGCTCGACGTGGCCTTCACCGCCGGCATGGAGGAGAAGCTCGACGAGATCGAGGAGGGCAACGTCCACTGGCAGGCGGTGCTGCAGGACTTCTACAGCGGGTTCAAGGACGACCTCGCCAAGGCCGAAATCGCCATGCGCGACGTGAAGCGCCAGGAGATCGCGACCGACCTCGCCTGCGAGAAGTGCGGCCGCCCCATGGTCATCAAGTGGGGCCGCATGGGCGAGTTCCTCGCCTGCTCCGGCTACCCGGAGTGCCGCAACACCATGAACTTCCTCCGCGAAGCCGACGGCACCGTGAAGCCGGTCAAGGAGGAGGAGATCCCGACCGACGAGAAGTGCCCGACCTGCGGAGCCCCCATGGTGGTGAAGCGCGGGCGCTTCGGCCGCTTCCTCGCCTGCTCCAAGTACCCGGAGTGCAAGACCTCCAAGCCCATCTCCATCGGCGTCGCCTGCCCCAAGGGCTGCGGCGGCTACGTGAGCGAGCGGCGCTCGAGGCGGGGCAAGACCTTCTACGGCTGTTCTTCGTACCCGAAGTGCGACTTCGTCTCCTGGGACCGCCCGCGCAACGAGGCCTGCCCGAGCTGCGGCAGCCCCTACCTCCTCGACAAGTACGCCAAGAAGACCGGCCCCTTCGTGGCTTGCCCCAACAAGGAGTGCGGCTACCGGCGCGAGCAGGCCGGCCCGGAGGGACCGGCCGAGGCCGCGCCGCCCCGCAAGGCGGAGGCCTCGAGCTAGCGCTCGAGGGGCCTGCGCTCCCGGCCGTTCGCAGCGTGCTCGCCCTCGTGGCGCGTCGCGCACTCGGCGCAGAAGAGGGTGAAGGGCACCGCCTCCAGGCGCTTGCGCTCGATGGGCTGGTCGCAGTCGGTGCACAGGCCGTACTCGCCGGCGGCGATGCGCGCCAGCGCGGCGTCGATCTCGGCCACCTGCCGGCGCTGGACCTCGCCGAGCAGGGAGAGCGTGTACTGCTCGTGCTCGCGCTGCGCCTCCTCCTCGAACTCGGGATCGCGCTCCGAGCCGCGCAGCCCCTCGAGCTCGCCCTGGGCCCGGCGCGCCGTCTCGAGGATGCTGCCGCGTCGCCGCACGAGGTCGTCCTTTAGCTCTCTCAGCTCGTCCGCTCGCACGTTGCAATCCTCCGCTCGCCGCGACAATGATAGCGCGCCCTGGACCCGGCGAGAACCACCGAGCCTCCCTCCGGGTCCCCGGGTGCCCTGGCTCCAAGGTTGGTACCCGGTTAACCCTGCCCGTCCCGGGGAGGCTCCAAGGCTCCGGGAGGGGCTCAAGGCCGGCCCTCCAAAGGCTCGATGGACCTGACGCGCGTCACGGTGGTGGGGGCCGGTCTCGCCGGCAGCGAGGCGGCCTGGCAGCTCGCGCGCGCGGGCGTGCCGGTGCTCGTGAGGGAGATGAAGCCCGGCCGCCGCTCGCCGGCGCACCGCTCGGACGAGCTCGCCGAGCTCGTCTGCTCGAACTCGCTCCGGTCCGACAACCCCGAGAACGCCATCGGCCTGCTCCACGAGGAGCTGCGCAGGCTGAAGAGCCTGGTCCTCGAGGCTGCCGACCTCTGCCGCGTCCCGGCCGGCGAGGCCCTGGCGGTGGACCGGCAGCGCTTCAGCGCCACCGTGACCGCGCGGATGCGGGCGCACCCGCGCATCGAGATCGAGGCCGGGGAGCTCCTCGCGCTCCCCGAGGGGCCGGGGCCGGCCATCGTGGCCACCGGGCCTCTCACCGGCGACGCGCTGGCCGAGGCCATCGCCCGCCTGTGCGGCGGGCGGCTGCACTTCTACGACGCCATCGCCCCCATCGTGGCGGCCGACTCCATCGACCACGCCATCGCCTACCGGAAGTCCCGCTACGGCAAGGGCGGCGGCGACGACTACCTGAACCTCCCGCTCGAGGAGGGCGAGTACCGGGCCTTCGTGAAGGCCCTCTGCGAGGGGGAGAAGGTCCCGCCCCACGCCTTCGAGGAGCCGCGTTACTTCGAGGGCTGCCTGCCCATCGAGGTCATGGCCGAGCGCGGCCTGGAGGTGCTCTCCCACGGGCCCATGAAGCCGGTCGGGCTCGAGCACCCCGCCACCGGGCGGCGGCCCTACGCGGTGGCCCAGCTCCGGGCCGAGGACGAGGCGGGCACCGCCTACAACCTGGTCGGCTTCCAGACCAGGCTCACCTGGCCCGAGCAACGGCGGATCTTCCGCGCCCACCTGCCCGGGCTCGCCCACGCCGAGTTCCTCCGCCTCGGCCAGGTGCACCGCAACACCTTCATCGAGGCGCCCAAGGTCCTCGCCCCGGACCTCTCGCACCAGCAGGCGCCGCACCTCTTCTTCGCCGGGCAGATGACCGGGGTGGAGGGCTACGTGGAGTCGGCCGCCTGCGGCCTCATGGCGGCGCGCTCGGTGCTGGACCGGCTCTCGGGACGGCCGTTTCGCCCCCCGCCGCCGGCCACCGCCCTGGGCGCGCTCCACCGCCACCTCACCGGGGCCGCGCACCCCCCGGGCGCGCCCTACCAGCCGAGCAACGTGGTCTTCGCGCTCTTCCCGCCGCTCGAGGGGCGTCCACGCGGCAAGGAGCAGCGAAAGCTCGCCTACCTCGAGCGGGCTCGAAGGGAGCTCACCCCATGGCTATGAACCGTTCCGCCGCCGCCCTCGTCGCCGCGCTCCTGGCCTGCACCCGCGAGGCGCCGGCCAACGGCCTGGGCCTGCGCCGGGCCGAGGGCGAGGTGCTGGCCCTCAAGGCCTCGGCCGACGGGGCCTACCTCGCCTACCTCAGGGCCTGCAGCCCGGTGAAGGACCGGACCCTGCCGCCAGGCACCGGCGCCTGCGAGCTGTGGGTGGTGGACGCCGCTAGCGATGGCGCGCGCCGGGTCGCCCGGGGAGTCTCGACCCTGCCCTACGGGTTCGCCTGGAGCGGGCGGGGCCACCTCCTCGCCGCGCTCGCCGGCTACGATCACGTCGAGGGGCGCGGGAACCTCGAGCTGTGGTCGGGGGGGGAGGCGAGCCGGCTCGCCGAGGGGGTGAGCTTCTACGCCTTCGACCGGGCGGGGAGCCGCCTCGGCTTCGTGGCGAGGGACGAGCTCTTCCTCGTCGAGACCGGCGAGAAGCCGGCGGCGGTCCCGGGCACCGAGGGCGTCACCACCTTCGAGTTCGGCGCTCGCCCGGAGCTCGAGCTCCTGGCCCGGCGGAGCGCCCGGGCCGGGGGCGAGCTCTTGGCCGTGCGCGACCGGCGGGCGGTCCCGGTGGCGGCGGGGGTGCGCGACTACGGGTTCACCAGGGACGGGCAGCGCTTCGCCTTCACCGCCGGGCTCGCCGAGGACCTGGAGGTGGCGCGGGCGGGGAGCCCGCGGCCGGCCCCCCCCCTCGGCCACGGCGTGCGCAGCTTCCTCTTCTCGCCGAGGGGCGACGCCATCGCCTACCTGGCGGACGCGGCGCCCGGGCGCCAGGGCGACCTGTGGGTGGCGCCGCTCGGCCCGGGCGCTCCGCGCCGGCTCGCCGAGCGGGTGGGCGAGCCGCGCTGGAGCGGCGACGGCTCGCGCCTCGCCTGGCTCGCCGACTACGACCCGCGGTCGCGCACCGGCACGCTCGAGGTGGGCACCCCGGCGGGCGAGAGCTTCCCGGTGACGAAGAACGTCTCGGACTTCGACCTCACCCCGGACGGCGCGGCGGTCGCCTACCTGGTCCACGAGACGGCCGGCGGCTACTCGGTCGATCTGGGCCTCGCCCGCCCGGGGGTGGCGCCGCCCGAGAAGCTCGCCCGCGGGGTGTTCGGGTTCTCCTTCTCGCCGGACGGCCGCTGGCTCTACTGGCGCACCCGCTGCGTGAGGGAGGCCGAGGCCTGCGACCTGGCGCGGCTGGCCGTCCTCCCGGCCCCTTCGGCTGCCAAGCCCGAGGCGGTGGCGGAGGGGGTGAAGAGCTACGAGTTCGCCCCCGGCCGCCCCGGCCGCCTGCTCCTCGGCTGGTCGCGCAAGGACCGGGTGGCCCTCGACCTCGCGGTGTGGGAGGAGGGCCAGCTCAAGGCGGTCGACACGCTGGTCCTGCCGGGGAGCGCCCAGTTCCTGGGCGCGAGCCCGAGCCGGCTCGGCTACGCGCTCGTCGACCCGCGGCGGCAGGGGGTCTACGTGGCCGAGCTGCCCTAAAGGGCGCGGCCGCGCCCCAGAGGGCGGGGAGGGGGGCCGAAGACTCGCGCGCCGCCCGGCCTTCCCTTACCATCGGGCCCATGGCGGACGCGCCCCTTCCGGCCGAGCTCGAGCGGTTCCGCGACTACCTCGCGGTGGAGCGGCGCGGCTCGCCGCACACCACCCGGGCCTATCTCAAGGACCTCGAGCAGTACCGCGCCTACCTCGAGGAAGTGGGCGTGCCGCTCGTCCCCTCCTCGCCGGCCGCCGTGCGGGGCTTCCTCGCCCGGGCGAGCGGGAGCTGCGGGAAGGTGAGCCTTGGGCGAAAGCTCTCGGCCCTGCGCAGCTTCTACCGCTTCCTCGTCCGGGAGGGGCTCGCGCCCGCGAACCCGGCGCGGGGGGTGGCGAGCCCGAGGCGGCCCTCGCGGCTCCCGGAGGTCCTGCCCGAGGACGAGGTGGCGGCCCTCGTCGAGGCCCCGGCGCTGGCGAAGCCGCTCGAGCTACGCGACCGGGCCGTCCTGGAGCTCCTCTACGCGAGCGGGCTGCGGGTCTCCGAGCTCACCGCGCTCGACCCCGAGGACCTCGACCTCGAGGAGGGGCTCGTGCAGGTCCTCGGCAAGCGGCGCAAGGAGCGGGTGGTCCCGGTGGGCCGGAAGGCGCGGGAGGCGCTCCGCCGCTACCTGGCGGAGAGCCGGCCGCTCCTCCTCGCCGAGAAGGGTGGGGCGCGGGAGGAAGCGCTCTTCCTCAACTACCGGGGCGGCCGCCTCTCCTCGCGCTCGGTGGCGCGGCGGCTCGAGCGGGCGGTCCTCTCGGCCGGCATCGCCCGGCGGGTGCACCCGCACGTCCTGCGCCACTCCTTCGCCACCCACCTCCTCGGCAACGGCGCCGACCTGCGTTCGATCCAGGAGCTGCTCGGGCACGCCTCCCTCTCCACCACCCAGCGCTACACCCACCTCGACTGGAAGCACCTCGCCGAGGTCTACGACCGGGCCCATCCCCGCGCCAAGGGGTGAGCGGCCGGGCCGGAGAGGTTGCCTCCCCGGCCCGGCGGCGCTACGAGAACGGGGCATGATGCACGGCACCACCATCCTCTGCGTGCGGCGGGAGGGGAGCGTCGTCATGGCCGGCGACGGCCAGGTCACCCTCGACAAGACGGTGATGAAAGCGACGGCCCGCAAGGTGCGCCGCCTGGGGGAGGGGCAGGTGGTGGCCGGGTTCGCCGGGGCCACCGCCGACGCCTTCCAGCTCTTCGAGCTGTTCGACAAGAAGCTGACGGAGCACGGGCGCTCCCTGCCGCGGGCGGCGGTCGAGCTCGCCAAGCAGTGGCGCACCGACCGGTTCCTCCGCAGGCTCGAGGCGTTGCTCCTCGTCGCCGACCGCGAGCACACCTTCGTCCTCTCGGGGTCGGGGGACGTGGTCGAGCCGGACGCGGTGCCGGGCGGCGGGGTGGCGGCGGTGGGCTCGGGCGGTCCCTACGCGCTGGCGGCGGCGCGGGCTCTCCTCGCCCACACCAGGCTCTCGGCCCGCGAGGTGGCCGAGGAGGCCATGAAGCTCGCCGCCGAGATCTGCATCTACACCAACGCCCACCTCGCCTTCGAGGAGCTGTGACGCGCGACCTGACCCCCAGGGAGATCGTGCAGGAGCTCGACCGCTACATCGTCGGGCAGGAGCGGGCGAAGCGCGCGGTGGCCATCGCGCTGCGCAACCGCTGGCGGCGCCAGCACGTCGAGGGGGACCTCCGGGACGAGATCCTCCCCAAGAACATCGTCATGATCGGCCCCACCGGGGTGGGAAAGAC
The DNA here is from genome assembly GCA_035501995.1 of Anaeromyxobacteraceae bacterium. GTDB lineage: Bacteria > Myxococcota > Myxococcia > Myxococcales > Anaeromyxobacteraceae > Anaeromyxobacter_A. Next base: position 5,371 of record DATJVF010000060.1, on the reverse strand, counting down.
CGAGATCGCGCGGCGGCTGGCGAGGCTGGCCGGCGCGCCCTTCGTCAAGGTGGAGGCCTCCAAGTTCACCGAGGTGGGCTACGTCGGCCGCGACGTGGACGCCATGGTGCGCGACCTCGTGGAGGCCGCGGTCAAGATGGTGAAGGAGGAGGAGATGGAGAAGCTGCGCGACCGGGCCAGCGAGGCGGCCGAGGACAAGGTCCTCGACGCCCTCGGGTTCGGCGGCGGCGCCTTCGGCCTCGGCTTCCAGAAGCGCCCCCGCGGCGAGGGGGAGCCCGAGCGGCCGGCCGGGGCCTCCGGGCGGGAGCGGGCCCGCGCGCAGCTCAGGGCCGGGACCCTCGACGAGGAGCGCGTGGAGGTGGAGGTGGCCGAGAAGGGCCTGTCCTTCATGCCGGTCCTCGCCCCCGGCATGGAGGACATGGCGCAGGGCCTGAACGAGGTGATGAGCCAGATCGGCAACAACCCGCTCCTCTCCATGCTGGGCGGCGGCCAGAAGAAGCGCAAGCGCAAGGTCAAGGTCAAGGAGGCGCTCGAGGTCCTCACCGAGGACGAGGCCGCGCGGCTCGTCGACATGGAGCGGGTCACCCGCGAGGCGCTCGACCGGGCCCAGAACGCCGGCATCATCTTCATCGACGAGATCGACAAGATCGCCGGCCGCGAGGGCGGGCAGGGTCCCGACGTCTCGCGGGGGGGCGTGCAGCGCGACCTGCTCCCCATCGTCGAGGGCTCGAACGTCAACACCAAGTACGGCATGGTGAAGACCGACCACGTCCTGTTCATCGCCGCGGGCGCCTTCCACGTCTCCAAGATCTCCGACCTCATCCCCGAGCTGCAGGGGCGTTTCCCCATCCGCGTCGAGCTCGAGCCGCTCGGGCGCGCGGACCTGGCCCGCATCCTGCGCGAGCCCAAGAACTCGCTCGTCAAGCAGTACGTGGCGCTCCTCGCCACCGAGGGCGTCGAGCTCTCCTTCACCGAGGAGGCCATCGAGGAGATCGCCCGGGTGGCGGCCGAGGTGAACGACCGCATGGAGAACATCGGGGCGAGGCGCCTGCACACCGTGATGGAGCGCCTGCTCGACGAGGTCAGCTTCGAGGCGGCCCAGAAGCGCGGCCAGAAGCTCCTGGTCGATCCGGCCTACGTGCGGGAGAGGCTTGCGGGGGTCCTCGCCGACGAGGACCTCTCCCGCTACATCCTGTGAGGCAACCGAAGGGGCCCGCGACCCGCTCCGCCCTCGCGCCCCAGGCGGCGGCGGTGCTATAAGCCCCGAATGACGCAGAACCAGGCGTTCGCCGAGCGAGCACAGAAGGTCCTCACCCCCAACTACCGCCCGCAGCCCGTCGCGCTGGTGCGCGGGGAGGGCGTGCGGGTCTTCGACGCCGACGGCAAGGAGTACTTCGACTTCCTGGGCGGGGTGGCGGTCGACGTCCTCGGCCACTGCCACCCCGCGCTGGTGCGGGCGCTCGAGGAGCAGGCGCACACCCTCTGGCATGTCTCGAACCACTTCACCATCGTGCGCCAGGTGGAGCTCGCCGAGGCCCTCCTCAAGAGGTCCCCCTTCGCAGCGCGAGCCTTCTTCTGCAACAGCGGCGCCGAGGCCAACGAGGCGATGCTCAAGCTCGCCCGCAAGTACCACGCCGACCGGGGTCACCCGGAGCGCCACGAGATCGTGGCCTGCCAGGACTCCTTCCACGGGCGCACCCTCTTCACGGTGACGGTGGGTGGCCAAGAGAAGTACCAGCACGGCTTCGAGCCGCTCGTGCCCGGGGTACGCCACGTACCCTACGGCGACGCGGCCGCCCTCGAGGCGGCCCTCGGCCCCGCCACCGCCGCCTTCATCGTCGAGCCCATCCTGGGCGAGGCCGGGGTCATCCCGGCGCCCGAGGGCTATCTACGCAAGGCCCGTGCCCTCTGCGACCGGGCCGGCGCCCTCCTCTGCCTTGACGAGGTACAGACCGGCATCGGGCGCACCGGCCGCTTCTGGGCGCACGAGTGGGAGGGCGTCCGGCCCGACCTCCTCTCCACCGCCAAGGCCCTGGGGGGCGGCTTCCCCATCGGGGCGCTGCTCGCGAGCGAGGAGGTGGGCTCGCACCTCACCGCCGGCAGCCACGGCAACACCTTCGGCGGCAACCCCCTCGCCTGCGCGGTGGCGCTGGCGGTCCTGCGCGAGCTCGAGGGGGGCGTCCTGGAGCGCTCGCGGGCGGTGTCGGAGAGGCTCGTCAAGGGCCTCGAGGGCCTGAGCGAGGTGGCCCGGGTGCGCGGCCGCGGCCTGCTCCTCGGGGTGGTCCTGCGCGGCGTCTCGGCGTCGGAGGTGGGCCGGACCTGCCGCGAGCGAGGGCTGCTCGTGAACCCCATCGGCGACGACGTCGTCCGGATCGCCCCCCCGCTCACCCTCACCCTCGAGGAGGCCGGGGAGGCCCTGGCGCGTTTCTCGGCCGCCCTCGGCGCGGCGCCTCGGAAGGCCTGACCATGCCCCACTCGAAGAAGAAGCGCGACTTCTTGCGCGTCTTTGACCTGTCGCGCGAGGAGCTCCTCGGCCTCCTCGAGCGCGCCGCCGAGTGGAAGCTCCTCGGCAAGGGCGGCCCGAGGCCGCTCAGCCACATGACGGTCGGCATCATCTTCGAGAAGGCCTCCACCCGCACGCGGGTCTCCTTCCAGGTCGGGATCTACCAGCTCGGCGGCTACTCCCTGGTGCTCTCGCCCGCCGAGACCCAGCTCGGCCGCGGCGAGCCGGTGAAGGACACCGCACGGGTCCTCGCACGCTACCTCGACGCCATCGTGGTCCGCACCTTCCAGCACGCCAAGATCGAGGAGATGGCCTCCTACGCGGACGTGCCGGTGGTGAACGCCCTCACCGACGCCTCCCACCCCTGCCAGCTGCTGGCGGACCTGCAGACGGTGGCCGAGCGCCACGGGGCCGACGCCCTCGGGAGGCCGGACCTGGTGGTGGCCTGGGTGGGCGACGGGCACAACATGGCCAACTCCTGGCTCGAGGCCTGCTGCGTGCTCGGCTTCACGCTCAGGCTCGCCTGCCCGGAGGGCTACGATCCCGATCGCGTGCTCCTCGAGCGGGCCGGGTCGCGGGCGAGGCTGGTCCGCTCACCCGGGGAGGCGGTCGCGGGCGCCCACGTCCTCAACACCGACGTGTGGGCCAGCATGGGGCAGGAGGCCGAGGCCGCCGAGCGGCGGCGCAAGTTCGCCGGGTTCATCCTCGACCGGGAGCTCGTCGCCCGCGCCGACCCGAAGGCCATCGTGCTGCACTGCCTGCCGGCCCACCGGGGCGAGGAGATCGCGGACGAGGTCCTCGAGGGGCCGCAGTCGGCCGTCTTCGACGAGGCCGAGAACCGCCTCCACGCCCAGAAAGCGCTGCTCGAGTTCCTGCTCGCCTGAGGAGGCGCTCTGCCTCCAAAGGGTGCGACCTCCCAGCCCGTACCCGGGAGCACCCTGGCGGGCTGTGAGGTGCTCGAAAGAGGCCTCGCCCTGCGAGGTTGAGCGGTGGCCGGGCCCGTGGCGCGCGCGTTGACCCTGCCTGGCCGGACCGCGTAATCTCGAAACCGGCCCCGCTGTGGGCCCTAGGGGCGGCTGGGACCGTGCCGGGAAAGACCTACGCCGACTTCGTCTTCAGCCCTGCCGACCTGGCGGAGGACGTGGACCTTCCCCTGGACTTGAAGAAGGAGATCCTCTTCCTGCACGCGCGACTCGGCCACCTTGACCACTGGCAGCTGCTCGAGATTCCCTGGAACGCGCGGCCCGAGGCGGCGAGGACCGCCTACCTCACCAAGGTGAAGGTGTTCCACCCCGACCGCTACGGGGGGCGGCGCCTCGGCTCGTTCAAGGGGCGCATCGAGAAGATCTTCCGGGCCCTCACCGAGGCCTGCGACGTGCTCGCCGACGAGGCGCGCCGGGCGGCCTACGCGCGGACCACCGCCCCGCCTGAGGAGTTCACCCGCATGGAGACCCGCCGGCTGCAGGACGAGGTGCGCGCCCAGGAGCGGCGCGCCCGGCTCGCCCGCGCGAATCCCATCGTCGGGCGGGCGGCGCGGGTGCAGGACCTCGTTCGGCGGGGCCAGGAAGCGCTCGAGCAGGGCAAGTTCTCGCAGGCCCTGAACGACTTCCTCACCGTGCTCGGGCTCGACCCGCGCCACCGGGAAGCGCGCGCCCTGGCCGACGAGGCCAAGAAGCGCGCCGACAAGGAGAAGGCCCGCGAGCTCTACGAGCAGGGGCTCTCGGTCGAGCTCATGGGCAACAACGCCGCGGCGGCCGCCATCTTGCGCGAGGCCGCCGAGCTCGACCCCACGAACCCGCGCTACGCCACCGCCGGCTCGCGGCTCGCGCTGGCGGCCGGGGACGCCGAGAGCGCGCGCAGCCTGGCCGAGCAGGCGGTGCGGGCCGCGCCGCGGGAGGCGCGCGCGCTCGAGGCCCTGGGTGCGGTGCTGGTGGCCCAGGGCGACGCCAAGGAGGCGCGCCGCACCCTCGAGCGGGCGCTCGAGATCGAGCCCGGCCTGGAGACCGCCCGGGCGATCCTGAAGAAGCTGCGCTGGAGCTTCCTCGGATGAGCGACGCCGACCAGGAACCGGTGATCGGCATCGACCTCGGCACCACCAACTCGGTGGTGGCGACGGTGGTCGACGGGGTGCCGCGGGTCATCGCCAACCGCAGCGGGCAGCAGCTCACCCCCTCCGTGGTGGCGGTGGCCAAGAACGGCCGGCGGCTGGTGGGCCAGATCGCCAAGCGCCAGGCCATCACCAACGCCGAGAACACCGTCTACGCGGCCAAGCGGCTCATCGGCCGCCGCTGGGGGTCGCGGGAGGTGGAGGACGCCCGCAAGGTCCTCCCCTACACGCTCTCCCCCGGGCCGGAGGGCAACGACGTCCGGGTGCGCATGGGCGACCGGGTGTGGGCGGTGCCGGAGATCTCGGCCCTGGTCCTCGCCGAGCTGAAGGCGGACGCCGAGGCCTTCTTCGGCCGCCCGGTTTCGCGGGCGGTGGTGACCGTGCCGGCCTACTTCAACGACGGGCAGCGGCAGGCCACCAAGGACGCCGGCCGCATCGCCGGGCTGGAGGTGATGCGCATCATCAACGAGCCCACCAGCGCCGCGCTGGCCTACGGCTTCGGCAAGAGCGTGGAGAAGAAGGTGGTGGTGTTCGACCTCGGGGGCGGCACCTTCGACGTCTCGGTGCTCGACATCGGCAAGAGCGTCTACGACGTGGTGGGGGTGGGCGGCGATACCTACCTGGGCGGCGAGGACTTCGACCGCCGGCTCATGGACTGGCTCACCTTCACCTTCGCCAAGGAGAACGGCGGCCTAGACCTGCGCCAGGACAAGATGGCGCTGCAGCGCCTCAAGGACGCCGCCGAGAAGTGCAAGTGCGAG
>DATJVF010000059.1:0-11824 GCA_035501995.1 Anaeromyxobacteraceae bacterium | reverse complement strand
GGGCTTCCCCCGCTCGTCGAGGGGCCGCGCGTGCGCGACGTCGCCGCGGTGGCCGCGGTGGGCGAGTTCGGCGCCGGGCGGATCGCTTACGCGGTGGCCGGACGCGCGGAGGGGGAGATCCTCGCCGCCCCGGACGACCGCCTCACGCGGGTGGAGGGCCTGCCGGGCCTCGGCGCCACGCTGCCCATCGCGGCCGGCGGGGCGGGGATTCTCTTCGGCGCCTTCGTGCCCGGCCGCGGCGTGCTCGAGGACCTGCTCGCGCTCGAGAAGGACCCCGCAGCGCGCCCGGCGTCCGGCCGAGAGCTGTTCGGGGCGGCCGCCGCCCCCCACCCCGGCCGGGCTGCCTTCGCCGTCCTCGACTGCGACTACACGCTCCGCATCCTCGGACCGACGCTGGGGCCGGCCTTCCCGGATCTCCCCATGGTGGGGGTGGGCTTCGCGCTGGCCGACCTCGAGGGTGGGGGCGAGCCCCTGCTCATCGCCTCGGAGGCCTCGAGCGGCCCGCGGGACCGCCTGCGGGTCCTAGCCCCGGGCGCTCCCGAGACCGTGCTCTTCGAGGCCGAGCCGGGCTACGGCCCGGTGGTGGCGGCCGCGAGCGCCGACCTCACCGGCGACGGGCTCGACGACGTGGTGGTGGCGACCTCGCCTCCGGAGGGCGGGACCCGGCTCTGGCTCGTCACCGCCGACGCCTCGGGAGACCCGCGGTGAGATCCCGCGCTCTCCTCGCGCTCGCTCTCCTCGCGCCCTGCGCGGCCCTGGCCGGCGTGCGCCCGCGCTACGGCGGCGAGCTGCGGGTGCTCCTGCCGGCCGCCCCCGCCGAGCTCGACCCGGCGCGGGTCCGCGGGGCGGCGGAGCTCGTGGCGGCGCGGGCCACCGGGGCGACCCTGCTCGAGGTGGACGAGGAAGGCGCGCTCCGCCCCGCGCTGCTCGAGGAGCTTCCGGCCATCGAGGAGGGCGGGCGGGCCTTCCGGCTGCGCCTCGCGCCCGGCCTCTCCTTCCACGACGGAGAGCCCTTGACCGCCGCGCGGGTGGCGGAGAGCCTCACCCGCCTCGCCGGGCCCTCGAGTCCCAACGCCTTCCTCGTCGCCTCCATCGCCGGCGCCAGGGCGGTGCACGAGGGGCGGACCGCCACGCTCGCCGGGGTCGAGGTGCTCTCCGAGCGCGAGCTGCGCATCGTGCTCGCCTACCCCTTCCCGGGCTTTCCGGCCGTGCTCGCCACCCTGCCGACCGCCATTGTCCACCCGAGGCCGGAGGGGGGCGTCTGCGGCGCCGGGCCCTTCCGACCGGTCGAGCGCCGACCGCGGAGCCTGCGCCTCGAGGCCTTCGACGGCTACTTCGGAGGGCGCCCCTTCGCCGACGCCCTCGAGCTCCTGGGCCCGGAGCCGCACGGGGGCGCGCGCCCGTCCCTCGGCGGCGAAGCCGAGGTGGTGCTCCGCCCCGAGCCGCAGCGGGGCCGGCCGCCGACGGAGGGGCCCCTCCTCGGCCTCGTCCTCGCGCTCGTCTCGCCGCGGCTCGGCCCGGCCGCCGAGCCCACGCGGGCGGCGCTGGCGGCGCTCGACCGAGCCGACCTCGCACGCCTGGTCCGCGCGCCAGCGCGGCCGCTCGCCTCGCTCCTCGGAGCTGGCTCGAGGCCCCCGGACGGCGCGGCCCCCGGGCCGGGCGAGGGTCTGCCGGCCCGGCTCCGGCTCCTCTTGCCTGACGTCCCGGACGCTCCTCGCGCGGCGGCAGCGCGCCTGCAGGTGAAGCTCTACGACCGCGGCGTGCGGGTGGCGCTGGAGAGCGCTGCCTCGGCCGAGTTCGCCGAGCGGCTCTACGGCGGAGCCTACGACGCCGCCCTCGTGCCCGTGTGGCTCGTCTCCCGCGAGCCCGCCCTGGTCCTCTCGGAGGTCGCGGCCGCGGCGGGGGGCTACGAGCGCGGGTCCCGCGCGCTCGCCGAGGCCGCCAGCGACGGCGCCCGCCTGCCGGCGCTCGCCGCGGCCCTCGAGAGCGACCTCGCCGTGGTCCCGCTCTACGCGAGCGGCCTGCGCGCCTCCGTCCGCGAGGGCGTGGAAGGACTAGGGCTCCTGCCCGACGGGACGCTCGACCTCGCGGCGGCCTGGCTCATGCCGGCCGGGAGCGGACCGTGACCCTGCGCGCCAAGCTCTCCCTGGCCTTCGCCCTCTTCGCGGCCGTGCCGGTCCTGGCGACGCTCTGGCCCGCCTCGCGGGCGCTCTCGCAGGTGCTCGACGCCGAGTACGCCGCCCGCCTCGACCAGGCGGCGCGGGCGGTCGAGCGCGAGTACCTGCGCCTCGCCGCCGACGCGGCCGAGGCGGCCCGCGCCACCGCCTTGGGGCCGGAGGTGGAGGCGCTGGTGCGCGATCGCGAGGAGGGCACCCTCGACCCGGCCGAGGCGGCCACCCGCGCCGCGGCCTGGATGCAGGCGCGCGGCCTCGACGTCCTCGTCCTCACCGACGCCGAGGGGACGGTCCTCTCCTCGGGCCACCTGCCCGGTCGCGCGGGCGACCTGGACCCGGAAATGAAGGCGCTCTTCGCCGCCGCCCGGCCCGGCGAGGCCTTCCCCTGCCAGGTGGTCCACGCCACCCGCGACGGCGTGGAGCCCATCCTGGCGGCGGTGGCCTGGAGCGAGGTCCCGGGGGCGAGCCCGCCCCTGCGCGTGGCGGCCGGCCTGGCGCTCGGCCCGCGCTTCACCGACCGGCTGGCCGCCCTCACCGGCGGCGTGGTGACGGTGGAGCCGGCTCAAGGCGAACCGCCCCTCGCCCGGGCCGCTCCCTCCACCCGCCGCGGCGAGTTCGCCTCCTTCCTCCTCGGGGTTTCCCGCGCGCGCACCCGCAGCATCCCCATCCCCTCGGCGGAGGCGCCGCTCGCCCTCATCGAGGTCACCCTCCCCGCCACCCGGCTCTCCCACGCAGAGACCACCGTGACCTTCACGCTCCTCGCCGCGCTCGTCTCGGCGGTGGTGGCCGCCTCGCTCCTCGGGCGGCTGGTGGCGGGGCGCATCACCCGCCCGCTCGAGGCGCTGCGGGAGGGAGCGGCGCGGGTGGCGCGGCGCGAGCTCGGCACGCGGGTCGAGGCCGAGGCGGACGGGGAGGTGGGCGAGCTCGTGGAGGCCTTCAACCGCATGACGGCCGACCTCGCCGCCGAGACCGCCCGGGCCGCCGCCGCCGAGCGGGTGGCGGCCTGGCGCGAGGTGGCGCGCCGGCTGGCGCACGAGGTGAAGAACCCGCTCACCCCGGTGGCCATGAGCGTCGCCACCCTGCGCGACGCCTACCAGAGCGGCCGGCCGGACTTCGCGGAGATCTTCGAGGAGGGCACGCGGGCCATCGGCGAGGAGGTGCGCCGGCTCACCCGGATCGTCGACGAGTTCGGGCGCTTCGCCCGCCTGCCGGCCCCGGACCGCCAGAGGGTTCCGGGGGCCGAGCTGGTGGAGGCGGCCCTGGCGCTCTACCCCGAGGTGAACGGTGGGCTGCGCGTCGAGCGGGAGGCCGAGGGCGATCTCCCGATCCTGTACGTCGACCGCGACCAGATCCTGCAGGTGGTGCACAATCTCCTGCGCAACGCCCTCGAGGCCCTGGGCGGACGCGGGACGCCGCGCCTGCGGGCGTACCGGGCTGAGGGCGGGCTCGCGATCGCGGTATCCGACGAGGGGCCCGGCATCCGACCCGAGGACCTGCCGCGGGTCTTCGAGCCCTACTTCACCACCAAGGCGGAGGGCACCGGGCTCGGCCTCGCCATCGCGCACCGGATCGCCGAGGAGCACGAGGGCCGCCTCGAGGTCCGCTCGGAGCCCGGGCAGGGGGCGACCTTCACCCTCTACCTCCCCGCGGCCCCCCAGGCGGTCAGCGCACCGGGCTCGCCTTGAGCGCGGCGCGCCCCTGCTTCAGGTAGACCTGGAAGCGGGCCGTCTTGCAGGCGTACTTGGCGACCAGCTGGTCGCGGTTCTCCTTGAGCTTCAGGCGGAACCGCTCGTAGGTCACCCCCTCGACCGACTCGCCGGACCCCTTCCTCGCCGTGATGAACTCCTGGTAGACGACCCTCCAGTGCTCCTCGTCGGAGGCGGCGAGCTCGACCGCCCCTTCCTCGGCGGGCGGCTCGGCCGGAGCGGGTTCGGGCGCCGCCTCGGGGGGCGGCGCCGGCGCGGGCTCCTCGGCGGGCGCGTTCGCAGCCCATGGGCCGGCGTCGGTGCCCTCGGCGGGCGGCGCGGGAGCGGCCGCCGGCACCGCCGCCTCCCGGAGAGCGCCGACCCAGGCCCCGGTGGCGAGGTCGGAGTCGGGCACGACCGGCCGAGGCGGCTCCGGGGGCGGGGCCAAGAAATCCGCCGGGCTCGGGGCGACGAGCGGATCCGGCGCGGCGGCGAGGTCCCCTGCGAAGACGTCGGCGGGGGCCGGTGGGGCCGGTTGCTCGGCCGCCTCGGCGGCCCGGTTCAGCGCGGCGGCGATGGTGCCGAGGCTGCCCGCCAGGACCTCCGCCCGGGCGGCGAAGTCCCCGCGGGCGATGCGGTCGGCGGTGGCGAGGAGCTGCCGCGGCACCACCGCCTTCTGTTCGTTCACCACGAGGAGGACGGTGAGCAGGCCCGCCAGGAGGAGGCCCGACCACACGAGGAGGAAGATCCACTCGATGGTCACCACCGGCTCGAGGGCCCCGCGGGTCGGCAGGGAGAGGGCGAGGAACCCGGCCGACAGACCCTTCAGCGCGACGGCCTCCAGCCGGTAGGCCGGCGCGCGCACCAGGAGCGCCGGCAGCTCGGGCCAGGGCGCGCCCTGGGGCGAGGCCACCGCCGCGAGGCGGCCGGCGTCGACGACCTTCCCGCCCGCGCGCCCGGCCGCCCGGGCCACGAGGAGGGCCTGGTCGGGCGGGAGGGTGGTCCTCACGGGCCGCTCGTCGACCAGCACGGTGGCGTCGGCGCCGGTCGAGACACGCAGCTGCGAGAGGTAGGCCGGGCCGAGGGGCACGCCCACCGCCAGGCTCGCGCCGCGGACCACCGGCAGTGCCACCAGGTAATAGAGGGCGTCGCCCGCGAGCACGTGGCCCTCCCGGCGAGCGCCCTCGGCGGCCGCCTCCGCGAGGAGCGCGCTGGCCGCCTTCTCGACCGTGGCCGGGGCGCCGGCCACGATGAAGCTCGCCTCCCCGCGCAGCGCGACGGCAAGCAAGAGCGGCCGCGCCCTTTCGGGCGCGCTGGCCTCGGCGGCGGCCACCGCCGGCCTGGCCGCGGCGAGGGCCTCGGCCTCGCTCCCGGCGGTGAGCGCCTGCACCACCGCGGGGTCGCGGCCGATGGCGCCCGAGAGCTGCGCCGCCTCGGCGGCCAAGAGCTGCGCCCGCGCGTCGGCCTGCGCGGCGGCGGCCCTGAGGTCCTGGTCGAGGTGGGCGAGCGCGCGATCGGTGAGCGAGCTTATCCCCTGGTAGACTGCGAGACCCACGGCGGCGAGCACGAGCACGGCGTAGAGGGTGACCTTGAGCCGGTTCATGACGGGCCGGTCTTAGCGCGGGGTGGGGGGGGAGTCAAACGTCCTCGGCGCGGGCGGCGACGGGCGAACGAGGGGCCGCGAAAGGAGCCGCGTCGCCCCCGGCGGGCCCTCAGGCGCCGCGGCGGCCCGCGCGCAGGCGGCGGGCCACGCGGGCGGCGCCCCGGGCGAACTCGGCGGGCTCGGGGAGGAGGGAGAGCACGAGGTGGCCCGGGCGCTCGAAGTCGAAGAAGAACCCCGGGTGAACTCTGACCCCGTCCTCCAGGAGGTCGAGGCACACCTGCTCCTCGTCCTCGGCCTCGCCCATCCGCAGCACCGCCGACCAGCCCCCCCCCGAGCGCAGGGGCCCGAAGGGCGCCCCATCCCCGGAGAGGCGCGCGAGCTCGGCCCGGTTGGCGGCGAGCCTCTGCCGGAGGGGGGCGAGGAAGCGCTCGCGGTCCCCGAGCAGGGCCGGCAGGGCCTGCTGCACCGGGGAGGCGACCGAGAGGAAGGCGTCCGCGATCATGGCCAGCCGCTCGAGGGCGCGCCCCGCCTCCCGCGGGGGCCCGGACACCGCCAGCCAGGAGAGCTTGAGCTGGGGGAGCCCGCACACCTTGGAGAGGCCGGAGAGGTGGAAGGCCAGGCAACCATCGCGCGAGGCGACGCTCGCCGTCTCGCCGAGCGCGGTGTCGGCGAAGACCTCGTCCCCGATGAGGGCCAGGCCCCGCCCGGCACAGAGGGCCTCGAGCGCCGCGTGCTCCTCGGGCGCGAGCAGCGCGCCGGTCGGGTTACTGGGCGAGACGACCACCACCGCGCGGGTGCGGCCCGTCACCGCCGCCTCGAGCGCGGGGAGGTCCAGGTGCCAGGTCCCATCGTAGCGGAGCGGGTAGCGGACGAGGGCCACCGAGGCGAGCCGGCCCAGGACCTCGAGGAGGGGGTAGGCGGGTGCGGGCACGAGGACCTCCTCCCCCGGGTCGCACAGGAGCTCGAGCAGGTAGGCGTAGGCCTCGCTCGTCGAGGCGGTGAGGACCACCTGCGAGGGGTCGACCCGCGCAAGGTGGCCCTGGAGGTAGCTCGCCACCGCCGCCCGGGCTTCCCCGAGGCCGAAGGGGCTCGGGCGATAGCGCCCCAGGTCCTGGCCGGCCAGCGCGCGGGCGAGGAGCTCGGCCGGCCAGCCGAGGCCGCAGCGGGTGGGGTTCGACTCGGCGAGGTCGATGAGGTCCTCTCGCCCCTCGGCGCCGAGGAGGCGGTCGGCGACGCGGTTGGCGGCGAGGTCGAAGTCCGAGCGGCGCGAGAGGGGCGGGGGTCTTGGGGCCACCGCCGGATTATCCGCCTCGCTCGCGCCGTCACAAGGCCGGACCGGACGAGGGGAGCGCCTTGAGCCCTCGAGGCTGGGTGCAGCATATACTTCCGGCCGTGCCCGGGCGCCGCCGTGGAGAGAAGGCCGGACCGGAAGCGATCCTCGCCCACCTCGGCGCGCGGGTCCGCGCCCGGCGCTCGGCCCTCGGCTTCACCCTGGTCGAGCTCTCGGCCCGCTCCGGGCTGTCGCCGCGCTTCCTCTCCGACGTCGAGACCGGCCGGGCCAACATCTCGGTCCTGAACCTGCAGGCCCTGGCGCGGGCCCTCGGTCTCACCTCCTCCGACCTCCTCGCCGGTAGCCCCACCGCGGACCGGCGGGGCTGCATCGCGCTCCTGGGCCTGCGCGGCGCCGGCAAGTCCACCGTCGGGCCGCGGCTCGCTTCAAGGCTCGAGCTGCCCTTCTTCGAGCTCGACGGCCTCATCGAGGCCGAGGCCGGGCTCTCCATGGGCGAGATCTTCGCCGTGCACGGCGAGCGCTGGTACCGGCGGCTCGAGCTGCAGGTCCTGCGCCGCTTCCTCGACGCGCACGACCGGGCGGTCTTCGCCACCGGCGGTGGCATCGTGACCGCCTCCGACGCCTTCGAGATGCTCCTGCACCGCTGCACCACGGTGTGGCTGCGGGCGCGTGCCTCGGACCACCTCGACCGGGTGCTGAACCAGGGCGACACCCGCCCCACCGCCGGCCGGCTGCACGTCATGGCTGACCTGCGGGCGCTCCTCGCCGACCGCGAGCCGCTCTACTCCCGGGCCGACATCGTCATCGACACCTCGACCCAGGGCATCGCGGGCAGCACCGACGCGCTCCTGCGCGAGCTCCGGGCGCGCCGGCCCTGAGGCGAGGCCGCCTTTAGGCATCGCGCGGGACCGCGATCATCCGCTCGAGGGCGCGGCGGGCACCCGCCGCCACGTCGGGCGGGACCACGATCTCGTGCTTCCCGCGCCGCAGCGATTCGCGGACCATGAGGAGGTCGATCATCTTCATGTAGGGGCAGTGCATCCGGCAGCCCAGGCAGCCGTCGGCCACCACGAACTCCCGGTCGGGGTAGCGGGCCCGGAGCTGGTGCACCATGCCGTGCTCGGTGGCCACGATGAAGGTGCGCGCCTCGGGGTGGCGCGCCACCGCCTGCAGCATGGCGGTGGTGGAGCAGATCTCGTCCGCCACCGCCAGCACCTCGGCGCGGCACTCGGGGTGGGCGATGACCACCGCGCGCGGCTTCGCCCCGAGGAGCCCCTTCACGCTCGCCCCGCGGAGCACGTCGTGGACCGGGCAGCACCCGTCGTAGACCACCACCTCCTTCTCGGGCACCTGCCCCGCTACCCAGGCCCCGAGGTTTTTGTCAGGGGTGAAGAGGACCTTCCGCTCGGGCAGGCTGCGCACCACGCTCGCCGCGTTGGCGCTCGTGCAGCAGATGTCGGAGAGGGCCTTCACCTCGGCCGAGGAGTTCACGTAGGTGACCACCGCGTGGTCGGGGTATCGCGCCTTCCAGTCCTCGAGGGACTCGGCGGTGATGGAATCGGCGAGCGAGCAGCCGGCCGACAGGTTCGGCAGGAGCACCCGCTTCTCGGGGTTCAGGACCTTGGCCGACTCGGCCATGAAGTGCACGCCGCAGAAGACCACCGTGGAGGCGCGCACCCGCTGGGCCTCCACCGCCAGCTGGAGCGAGTCGCCCACGCAGTCGGCCACCCGCTGCACCTCCGGCACCTGGTAGTTGTGGGCCAGGATCACGGCGTCCTGCTCGCGCTTGAGGCGCGCGATCTCGGCCTCGACCGCCCGCAGCTCGTCCTCGGCGAGCTCGCTGCCGGCGAGGGGCGCGGCGACCGGGTCGTGCAGGGGGAGGAGGGGCAGGTTCATGCCTTCACCCGGGCCCCGTGGACCGGGCGGATCACCCCGGTCCCGGCGGGGAAGAGGCGCCAGAACTCCCGCCGGACGAGCCCGACCAGCGCGCCGGACTTGGTCTGGCCGTGGTAGCGGGCCACCGCAGCCAGCATGGCCACGTCCTCGTCGGTGGCGGAGAAGCTGCGAACCTTGGCGGTGCGGCCGCGGACGTTCTTCATGATCTCTTATATAATAATTACTGCAGGGCGGAGCCTAACCGAGGCCACCCCTCCCCGCAAGCGCGACTTGGGGGCCGGGCCGATCCCCTTGCCCGCCCGGGCCGTCCACCCGCAGGATGGGGGCGGTGCGCTTCTGCGTGACCACCGGGGAGGACCCGCGGGCCGACGAGCGCGCGAGCGCCCGGGAGGCGGCCCAGCGCCACCGGGTGCCGTTCGTGGAGCGGGCGAGGGGCGGCCTTGCGGCGACCGTGCTCGCCGCCCGCGTCGAGGCGGCGCTGGTGCTCGGCCGGGAGCACGCCTCGGCCTTCTTGGAGGGCGAGCTCTACCGCTACAGCGCCGGTATGGGCGAGCTCCGCCGGCGCCGGCTCGAGCGCGGCGAGGGGTGCTCCCGCGACCTCTTCCTCGAGGCGGCGGGTCTCCGGCCGGGCGACCGGGTCCTCGACGCCACGCTCGGCCTGGGGATGGACGCGCTCGTGGCCGCCGAGGCGGTCGGCGAGGGGGGCGCGATCCTGGGGGTGGAGCGCTCGCCCCTCCTCGCCGCCCTGGTGGCGGAGGGCCTCGCCCGCCACCCGGTCCGGGCGGCGCGCCGGGTGCGGGTGGTCGCCGCCGACGCGGCGGCGCTCCTCGCAGACCTGCCCGAGGCAAGCTTCGACGTGGTGGTCTTCGACCCCATGTTCCGCTCGCCGCTCCCCGCGGGCCGGCTCTTCGAGCTCGTGCGCCGCCTCGGCGACGGGCGGCCGCTCGAGGCCGAGACCGTGTTTCGCGCCCGCAGGGTGGCGCGGCGCTCGGTGGTGGTGAAGGCGGCCGCCCCCGACCGGTCGCTCGAGGCCCTCGGGCTCGAGCTCCTCCCGGGCTCGCGCTGGCAGGCTCGCCGCTTCGGCCGCGCCGCCGGCCTCGCCTCCTCACGCAAGGCGGGCCTATGAGGGGGCCGGGGTGGCCTCGGGCGCGGCGGGTGGCGGGAGCCCCTCGCCGGCCGCCTGGGCCAGGCCGGCCGGGAGCTTCCTGAAGAAGGCCCCGGGGTCCTCGAGCCTGAGCGCCTCGCGCAGCACCTCGTCGGTGTGGTCGACGAGCACGATCTGCAGGCGATCGCGCACCTTGCGGGGGATCTCGCGGATGTCCTTGGCGTTCTCCTTGGGGATGAGGACCCTCTTGATGCCGCCGCGGTGGGCGGCGAGCACCTTCTCCTTCAGCCCGCCGATGGGGAGGACCCGGCCGCGCAGGGTGATCTCGCCGGTCATGGCCACGTCCTTGCGCACCGGGAGGCGGCACAGCGCCGAGACGAGCGTGGTCGCCATGGTGATGCCGGCCGACGGCCCGTCCTTGGGGATGGCCCCCTCCGGCACGTGCACGTGGATGTCGACGTTCTCGAGGAACCGCTTGTCGAGGCCGAGCACCTCGGCCCGCGAGCGCACGTAGCTCATGGCGGCCTGGGCCGACTCCTGCATGACCTCCCCGAGCTTGCCGGTGATGGTGAGCTTGCCCTTGCCGGGCATCACGGTGGCCTCGATGGTGAGCAGCTCGCCGCCGAGCTCGGTCCAGGCGAGGCCGGTGGTGAGGCCGATCTGGTCCTCGGCTTCGGCGGTGCCGTAGCGGAAGCGGGGCGGCCCGAGGAAGCGCTGCACCGCCTTCGGGCCGACGAGGTACCCCTTCTCGCGCCCGCTCTCCAGCACGTCCTTCGCGATCTTGCGGCAGATGCTGGCGATCTCGCGCTCGAGGGAGCGTACCCCGGACTCCTTGGTATAGCGGTGGATGAGGGCCCGCAGGGCGTCGTCGCGCAGCTCGACCTTCACCTCGGCGAGCCCGTTGGCCTCCTTCTGCTTGGGGACGAGGTAGCGGCGGGCGATCGACATCTTCTCGAGGTCGGTGTAGCCGGCGAGGCGGATCACCTCCATGCGGTCCTGCAGCGGGCCGGGGATGCCGGTCATGGTGTTGGCGGTGCAGATGAACATGACCTTGGAGAGGTCGTAGTCGAGGTCGAGGTAGTGGTCGTTGAAGCTGAAGTTCTGCTCGGGGTCGAGCACCTCGAGGAGCGCCGCCGAGGGGTCGCCGCGGAAGTCGGTCGACATCTTGTCGACCTCGTCGAGCAGGAAGACCGGGTTGCCGGTGCCGGCCTTCTTGAGGGACTGGATGATCTTGCCGGGCAGGGCCCCGATGTAGGTCCGGCGGTGCCCGCGGATCTCGGCCTCGTCGCGCACGCCGCCCAGGCTGATGCGCACGAAGCGGCGGTTCATGGCGCGGGCGATGGACTTGCCGAGCGAGGTCTTGCCCACCCCGGGCGGGCCGACGAAGCACAGGATGGGACCGCGGATCTTCTCCACCAGCTTCTGCACCGCCAGGTACTCGAGGATGCGCTGCTTGGGCTTCTTCAGGCCGTAGTGGTCCTCGTCCAGGATCTTGGCAGCCTCGCCGATGTCGAGCTTGTCGTCGGTGTACTCGGCCCAGGGCAAAGAGAGGATCCAGTCGATGTAGTTGCGCACCACCGTGGCCTCGGCGCTCATGGGGCTCATCATCTTGAGCTTCTTGAGCTCCTTCTTCACCTTGACGGTGGCCTCCTTGGACATCTTCTTGTTCTTGATCTTCTCCTCGAGCTCCTGGATCTCGTTCTTGAACTCGTCGCGCTCGCCGAGTTCCTTCTGGATGGCCTGCATCTGCTCGTTGAGGTAGTACTCCTTCTGCGTCTTCTCCATCTGCTTCTTCACCCGGGTGCGGATCTTCTTCTCGACCTGCAGGATCTCGATCTCCCCCTGCATCAGCTCGTAGAGCCGCTCGAGGCGCTTGGCGGCGGACTCCATCTCGAGAATCGCCTGCTTGTCGTTCAACTTGAGCGACAGGTGGGCCACGATGGTGTCGGCCAGACGCGCCGGGTCGTCGATGGTGGCCACCGACATGAGCATCTCGGGCGGGATGCGCTTGTTGAGCTTGACGTAGGCGTCGAAGACCCCGTGGACGGTGCGGACCAGGGCCTCGATCTC
>DATJVF010000058.1:0-5358 GCA_035501995.1 Anaeromyxobacteraceae bacterium | reverse complement strand
GGCCAAGATCGTGCTCTGCTGGTCGCGGGACCGGCGCTTCGACGAGGAGGCGGGCGCCCGCGAGGTGCTCGTGGCCACCTACGGGGAGGGCACCCCCTGGTACGAGAAGAACAAGGGGGACCCGGAGCTCATCACCGCGGTACGCGACCTCTCGGAGAAGAGCCTGCTTCGCACCGCCAGCTTCCACCACGCCCAGGCCCAGCAGTTCAAGGCCGAGGGGCGCCTGGAGGCGGCCGTGACCGAGTACCGGGTCGCCGCCAAGGCCTACGGCGACTACGTGGGCCGGTTCCCCCACTCGAAGCAGGCCCACGAGCTCAAGTACCAGTGGGCCGACTGCCTCTACAACGCGCTCGATTTCCGCCGGGCGGCCGAGGTGTACGCGGAGGTTCGCGACGATCCCTCGAGCGACGCCCACCTTGCCGACGCGGCCCTATCCGCCATCATCAGCTGGGAGGGCGAGGTCATCCGGCTCGAGCGCGCCGGACAGCTCCAAGAGCGCAAGGTGCTGCTTTCCGCCGAACGAAAGCCGGACGAGGTGGTACGAGCCGAGCCGCTTCCCGAGGTGTTCCAGAACCTGGTGCGCGACTCCGACTCCTTCCTCGACGACGTGGGCGAGCACGAGCGCGCCCCGGCCATCGCCTACAAGGCGGGCGAGCTCTTCTACGAGTATGGGGACTTCGACGAGGCGCGGTGCCGGTTCGAGGAGGTGGTGGACCGCTGGCCCAGCTCACCGGTGGCCCAGTACGCCGCCAACCTCATCATCGAGAGCCACCTCACCCAGAAGGACTGGGCGGCGGTGGAGGCCTCCTCGGAACGGTTGCAGACGGCCGCGGTCGGCAAGAACCTGGCCCTGAATGCCAGCCTCCAGAAGTTCAAGCTGGGGGGGCGTTTCAACCGCGCCATGCAGCTCATGGAGGCCAAACAGTACGAGCCCGCCGCGGACCTCTTCCTGAAGCTCGTGGCCGAGGACCCCCATCACGAGTTCGCAGACAAGGCGCTCTACAACGCCGCCAGCTGCTACGAGTCAGCCCGGCGCTTCGAGAGCGCGCTGCGGCTCTACGAGCGGATCTACGCCGAGTACCCGAAGTCCCCCCTCGCGGACGAGGCCTTGTTCCGGGTGGGGTTCAACGCCGAGAACACCTACGACTTCGACAAGGCGGTGGGGCGCTACCTCCTCCTCGTCGAGCGGTACCCGAAGTCCAAGCACCGTAAGGACGCGCTCTTCAACGCCGCTCGCTCGCTCGAGAACCTCCAGCAATACGACGAGGCGGCCGGAACCTACGTCCGCTACGCCAAGAGCTACCCGGAGGCGGACGACGCCGCCCGCACCCAGTTCCACGCCGCCGTCATCTACGAGAAGACCTCCGACTGGCGCAAAGAGATCCAGGCCCTGGAGGAGTTCGTGCGCCGGTTCTCCAAGACCAAGGAGCACGAGCTCGTGGTCGAGGCGCACCTCAAGATCGGCCTCGCCTACAAGGAGCTGCACCAGGACGCCGAGGCGAGGGCGGCCTACACCGCGGCGGTGCGCGAGTTCGCCGCCCGCGGGCTCAAGCCCGAGGTGGCGACCTCCGCCGCGGCGGCGGCCGCGGAGGCCCGGTTCCGGCTGGCCGAATACGACTTCGAGAGGTACGACCGCATCACCCTGCCCGCCACCACCAACACCAAGAAGCTCAAGGCGGCGCTGGACGCGAAGCTCGCCGAGGCCAAGCGGGTCGCCCCCGAGTACGACGAGGTCATGCGCTACAAGCGGCCGGACTGGATCCTGGCCGCCTTCTACCGCAAGGCCTACATGCTGGAGCGGCTGGCCCAGACCCTCTACGACGCGCCCGTCCCCCCGGAGGTGAAGAAGAACGAAGAGTACCTGGCCGCTTACCAGGACGCGCTGGCCCAGTTCGCGCAGCCCTACGAGGACCAGGCGGTCAAGGTCTATATCGACGCGCTCGAGGCCGCCCGCCGCCTCCACGTGAAGAACGAGTGGACCAAGAAGGTGAGCGAGTCCTTGGCGCGCTACCGGCCCACCGAGTACCCGGTGCTGAAGGAGGCCAAGTCCGCCCTCATCGCCGATGACAGCTCGCCCGCGGCCTTCGCGGACACGCCCGAGGGGCCCACCCGAAGGCCCCTGCCCGGGCCGGCCGAGCCCGCACCGGCGGCGGAGCCCGCTCCGGCGCCCGCCAGCCCGCCACCCGCCACCACCCGCGCCGACGCGCCGGCCGCGGAGCGAGAGGCGAAGCCGTGATCGAGGGGCGACGCATGCGCGGCCTGACGCGCCTCGTGGCCCTCGTGGCCCTCCCGGCGGCCGCCGGCTGCGCCGCGCCCCGCCCTCGTCCCGAGCCCCCCCAGCCCGTGCCGCCGCACCAGGCAGACGAGCCGCTCGAACCAGGGACGACTCTCCGGGCCGGGGAGGCCGCACAGGCCGCCTATGGAACGGCCTTCGAGAGCCTCGCGCGGGGAGACGCCGCCCGCGACGGCGGCGACCTCGACCAGGCCCGGAAGGAATGGAGCGCCGCCGCCGACGGGTTGCTCAGGGCGGAGGCCGCCGGGGCTTCGGCCTGGCGCCTCACCCTTCGCTACCAGGCGGCGCAGCTCCTCGGCCGGGCGGGCGCCTACGAGCGGTCCGCCCAGCTCGCGGCCGGGGTGGCTCGGGACCCCGAGGCCGACGAAGACTCCCGTGCCATGGGCTGGCACCTCGCCGCCCAGGCTCTCGTCAACGTGGCCACCGCCGAGGCGCGGGCGGGCACCCTCCCTCCGGTGAGGCTCCTCTTCGCCGACCAGCGCGGGCCCGGTCCGCTCGCGCCCCAGCCGCCGCCGGGCGCCTGGAAGAGCTTCGTCGAGGCGGTCGACGCCTACCTCTCGGTCTGCGACGCCGATCCGACGCTTTCCCGCCCGCCCGAGGAGCAGACCCTGCCCTCGCCCGGCCGGCTGGCGGTCGGCGCCTCCAAGGTGTCGTACGCGTTCGACGACATGGCCGACGCCCAGAGGCGCCTCGCGGCGGTGTTCTCCCGCTGGCCCTCCGATGCCGAGGCGCTGGTCGAGGCCATCCCCCTCTACTTGCAGACCTTCCTCGTGACCGGCGATCGCCAAGGCTACCAAGCCGCGGCTGAGCGCCTCGGGCAGCTGCTCGAGGAAGAGCTCGCCAAGGCCGAGGGCCGGTCCCGGGATCTCTTCGCCCGCGCGCAGGACGAGCTGAAGAAGGCGGTGTCCGGGGCGGCCTTGCTCGCCGCACAGAAGCTCTTCGATGCGGGCAAGTCAGCCGAGGCAGCGGAGGCCTTCGAGGCGGTGGCGGCCGACCCGAGCTCGCCCGACGCCGCGAGCGCCCTGCACAACGCCGCCATCGCCTGGGACCGGGCGGGAGATCCGGCGCGGGCCGCGGGCCTTCGGGAGCGTATCCTCCAAGAGTACCCGGACTCCCGGGTGGCCCCGAGCGCCACTCTCACCCTGGCTGCCTTCCAGGCGAAGAAGGGCGACCACGCTGCCGCAGCGAAACTGTACGGCGACTTCTTGGATCGTTGGCCCGAACACGGCAACCGCTGCATCGCCATGCAGAACGTCGCCGCCGAGCTCGATCTGGCACATCGCGCCGCCGATGCCGCCGATCGGTACCTCACCTTCGGGCGAGATCCGGTCTGCTCCAGGGCGAATGCCTCGGTGGCGCTCATCGCTCTCCGCCGGGCCCGGGCCCTTTTCGACCAGGCCGGCCGGCCGGCGCGCGCCAGGGAGGCGGCGGCGGCGGCCGACGCCCTGGCCCGCAAACCCAAGGAGAAGGGAACGTGAGCCGCGTGGGTGCGACGAGGGGCGGGGAAGGGCCCCTTTGGAGGGCCGCTCCCGGGCGGGCCGCGCGCTTTGGCGTAGCCAGCGCCCTGGCGCTCCTTGTGTCCTGTGCCGGCGCCCAGAAGCCTTCTCCCTCTGCGGCCGCGGCCCCGCCCCCGGCCGAGCCTCCGGCGCCAGCGGCGCCGCCGGCGGCTCCCATCACCGGTCTCCCGGGCGAGGGTCCCGTGGCGCTCAGCTCGGACTCCCGGGGCGCCTTCGGGGAGGGAGTAAAGCGCGAAGAGGCGGGGGACCTCCCGGGCGCCGCGGCCGCGTTCGAGAAGGCCTTCGAGGCCGACCCGTCCGCCGCCTTCGCCGGGGTGAACGCGGGCCTCCTGCGAGAGCGTATGGGCGACGACGCGGGTGCGCGGACCCTCTACGCGAAGGTCCTGGACAAGAACCCGACCTTCTTCCCCGCCGCCCAGGACCTGGTGCGACTCGACGCACGGCGCGGCCACGCCCCGGACGCCGAGGCGGAGATGCGGGCCCGGCTGAAGAGCACCCCGGACGCGGTGGCCCTCCAGAACGGGCTGGCCGAGGCACTCCTCGCCCAGGGCAAGCTCGACGCCGCCGAGGAGGCGGCCCGCCGGGCACTCAAGACCGAGGAGAAGAACGTCCCCGCCATGGTGAGCCTGGCCACCGTCTACGCGCGCAAGAAGCGGTACGAGCTCGCCAAGATGGTCCTGGAGAACGCCCAGCAGATCGACGATCGCGACGCGACCGTGTGGAACCGGCTCGGGTTCGTGGAGCTGGCCCTGGGCGATCGGCTCCGCGCCCTCGAGTGCTTCAGGACCGCGGCCGCGCTGCGCCCCGACTATCCCGAGGCTCACGTCAACTACGGCGCGCTGCTCGCGGACGCAGAGGACTACGCCACCGCCGCCACCGAGTTGGAGCTGGCGGTCCGCTACGCCCCCGGGAGCGCGATGGCCTGGATGAACCTCGGCAACGCCTACCGCGGAGAGAAGGAGTTCCAGAAGGCCGAGGACGCCTACCACAAAGCCCTCTCCCTCGACCCGAAGCTCAACGACGCGAACTACAACCTTGCCATCCTCTACCTGGACGGGGACAAGCCCGGCCTGGGCGCCCAGGAGCGCCTACAACAGGGCGTCGTCTACCTCGACGCATACCAGCAGGGGGGCGGCGACGACGTGCGGATCGCCGCCTACCGAAAGGACGCCGCCCGGGCCATCGAGCGCGAGAAGAAGCGGCTCGAGCGAGAGGAGAAGGACCGGCTGCGCCGCGAGGCCGACGCGCAGAAGAAGGCGGACGAGGCGGCCCAACCGCAGGTGGTCCCGGCGGGCGCGGCCGCTTCCCCCGTGGCCGGAAAGGGGCCGGGGACGGCGCCGACGGGAGGCGCCCCGCCCCCCAAAGCCAAGAAGAAGGGCTCGGGAAAGAGCCCCTCCACAAACCCGGACGCCGCGAAGGACGCTCCCGCCGCACCGGCGGGTGCGGAAAGGAGCGACAGGTGACCGCCCGCGCTCTTCTTGTCGCCCTCTCCGTGGCCGTGCTAACCATCGGTGTGGCCTCCTCCGCCGCCGAGAAGCCCGGGGCGGC
>DATJVF010000057.1:0-7646 GCA_035501995.1 Anaeromyxobacteraceae bacterium | reverse complement strand
AGGAAGCCCGCCGGCCGCTCGACCTTGGCGAGCTCGAGCTCGTCGAGATCGCCCTTGAACCCGGGCGGTGGCGGGGGCGCGGGCGGCTCGACCTCCCGGGCGCCCTTGACGAGCTTCTTCTGGGGCGCGCGGGGCGGCGGGGCCGGCGCGAGGTCGCCGCCGATGAGCGCGCTCGTGGCGAGGGCGGGCAGGGCACCCGCGGCGCTCGCCGCCGGGGCGCCGTCCACGTAGAGCGCGACCGCCTCGCCGGCGGTGATGGAGAGCTGGTGCCAGCCTCCGGCCGCCAGGGCCTCCTTGGCCTCGGCCCGCACGGCACCCGAGGCGCTCTCCAGGGCGACGTAGGGCTTCCCGCTCTCCGTGCCCACCACGAGGGCGCTCGTCCCGTCGCGGCGGCTGAAGAGGACCCCGGTCTCGTTGGCCTCGGCGGGGTGGATCCAGACCGAGAGGGTGAGCTTGGCCCCCGCCGGCCAGTCGAGCGAGGGGGTGGCGGGGACGGTCACCGTGGACTGACCGTCGAGCCGGAGGCCCCGGCCGATGAGCGCGTTCTCGCTCGCCGCGCCCGCGGTGGCGGCGTGGTTCGCGAAAGCGCTCGAGTCGTGCGGGCTCTGCCCGGCCGCGTCGGCGAAGTGGTAGACGAGGACGGTGGACGGGTCGTAGGTCCCCTTGGCGTCCTCGGCCGCCACCGCCTTGGGGTTCTTGTAGTAGAGCCACACGTTGGTCCGGGCCCCCGGCTTGAGATCGGGGAGGCTCACCCAGACGAGCGCCTCGGCGAGGAGCGAGTCGTACTTCTCGATGTGGAAGGGGAGGGGCGTCTTGTCGTCGCCGGCCACGAAGCGCAGGTCGCTCCCGTCCTCCTTGGCGGCGTCGAACCTGAAGTTGCCGGCGTGCAGCCGGAAGAGCACCGGCACCCGGCCGATGGGGTCGCTGATGTTGCCTCCGGCCGCGCTGGTGTCGATGGAGAAGAGCTTGCGCCCCGACCACTCCTCGTTCCACCAGCCGCGCGCCAGGCCCGGCGCGAGGAGGAGGCCCACGGCGAGGGCGAGGCCAGTGCGGCGACTCGGTACGGCAGCCTTCATGACGGTTCCCCCGGACGGCGGCGGCAGGCCCTAGAACTCGCTCCCCAGCCGAAAGTGAAACTGCGGGTGATGCTTGGTGCTCGCCCCCTCCGAGCGGAGCGGCACCCCCACCTCGAACGATCCGGAGAGGACGTCGAACAGCTTGGCCCGCGTCCCGCCCCCGACGCTCGCCAGGGCGAAGACGCTCGTCTGCTCGGGCAACGGATCGCGCAGGCCGACCCGCGCCCCCTCCGCGAACAGGTGCAGGCGCCACTCGTTCAGGGCCGGCGTCCCGAAGAGGTGCGCGAAGGAGGGGCCGCGCAGCTCGAGGCTCCCCTCGTAGCCCCAGTCGCCCGCTGCCTGGACCTCCAGGTAGCCCCGCACCGAGTCCACGCCGCCAGCGGTGAACTGCTCCGATCCCAGCAGGGGGCCGTCCGCGTACTGGCCCTGCGCCCTCAGGAAGAGCTCGAGGCCGAGCGGGAGCTCCTGGGTGCGGTCCACCTCGCCCCGCACGAAGGTGAACTCGCCGCTCGCGTCGTAGCGCTTGGCGTCGAACTGGCCGGCCGGACTGCTCAGCCCGCGGATGTTCACCACCACCGAGAGGGTGAGCTGGGTCAGGGAGGAGGGGCGGGACCAGTTGGCGACGTACTGCGCGGAGACCGGCCAGTAGGTGATGGGGTTGCTGTCGGTCGAGCCCCCCAGGGTGACGTCCTCCAGGAAGCGCTTGTAGTCGAGGCCGGCGCTCACCGTGTGGAAGAAGCCGGTCGCGCCGGGGAGGGTGAAGTTGGCCCGGCCGCCGAAGACCCGGCCCTTGCCGGCGACGGCGATGCCCCCCAGGGTCGAGACGTCGCTGTTCTGCACGAGGCCGCTGAGCGAGAAGGAGAGCCAGGGGGTGTCCGGGAGCCGGGCCAGGTAGGTCCCGGAGTAGACCTCGCCGTCCTTGAGGCGCTTGGGTGCGATCTGGAAGGCGAACCCCAGCGAGTGGCCGAGCTGCCACAGGTTGTCGTAGCGGATCGATCCGTTGAGGCGGGTGTGGGTGGTCCCCGGGCTGTACCGGTTGTTCACCTCGAGCGAACCGTGCCCGGGCAGCCTGTCCTTCACGTTCAGGTCGACGTCGACCGTCCCGGGCACCTCGCCGGCGTGCAGGGCCGGGGTCACCCGGCGGTCGGGAAGCTGGTTCAGGACCACGATGTCGTGGACGATGTCGTTCAGGTTCAGGACCTGGCCCTCGGCCATCGAGGGGGCCTGGCGCTTCACCTCGCTCGGCAGGTAGTAGCGGGCCCCGTGCACCCGCAGGCGACCCACCTTCCCCTCGGTGACCTTGAGCGTGACCACCCCGCCGCGCACGGTCTGGGCCGGGACCGCCACCGACACCGCCTGGAAGCCTCGGTCGGCATAGGCCCTCTCGAGCGCCATCCGCGCCGCCTCCACGTCCTCGAGCGCGCGATGCGGACCGAGGAACGGGCTCAAGACCTTCTCCAGCTCGAGGGTGGAGAACTGCTCGGCGCCCTCCACGCGGTACTCGTTGATGTCGAAGGCGCCGGGTCCCTTGGCCGGGGCGGAAAAGCTCGCCGCTCCGGCCTCCGCGGCGGCGGCCCCGGTCGACGGCGCCCGGGCGAGCGCGGCGAAGAGCACCGCCCAAAGCCCCAGGGCCCGCCGGGCGGCCCCGGCGCGGGGGGCGACACTCCGCGCCCACAGCACGAACCTCCCCTCCGTTCGCACGAATTGGGTTCCGATCCCGAAGCGTGAAGGGGCCCGATTATCGGGGGGCCCGGCGCCGCTCGCTGTGACGGTTCAGTTTCGGTCGTGAAAGGAATCGCCCTCGCTCTCAGGGGCGCGCCGGCGGGCCCTTCTTCCTCCCCCGGTCCGCGTCGCCGGCCGGACCCTCCGGGGCCTCGGTGGTCTCGTAGCCGACCACCTCCACGGTGATGATCGACGGCAGCTCCTCGAGGGCCGCCTTGTGCGCGGCGGCCGCCTCGGCCGGCGTGGGCTCGGTGGCGGCGGTAGCCTGGGTCGCCACCTGCGAGGCGCTGGTGAGGGTGCCGATGCTGGGCAGCTCGACCTTGGGGACCCCGGCCGAGTTGCCAGTGAACTGGATGTTCTCCACCCCGACCACCACCTCGGCGGCGATGTTGAGGTCGCCCACCACCCGGATGCCCGCGTCCCCGGCGTTGACCTCGCCCCGCGGCGCGATGAGGTCGAGCTCGTTCTTCGGTCGGCTGGCCGCGTTGGAGAGCGCGTCGAGGACCCCGATGCCGGCCCCGGTCTGCAGGCCGAAGGCCTGTACGGTGAGGGTGGCCTCCTCGTCCATGGTGTACTCGAGCGGCACCTGGAGGACGGAGGTCTTCGAGCCGGTGCCGGCGGTGATGCTCCCGTTGCTCGTCCACATGGTGATGTTGCCGCCCTCGAGGGTGAACACGCGCGAGGTGAAGAGCGAGATGTCCTCGTCCGCCATGACGTTGATGTCCCCGCCCCGGCGCGTGACGACGCCCCCGCTGTTGCCGCTCGAGTCGGGCACGATGGCCGCGCCGACGTCGACCCGGCCGTACGGGGCGAGGATGTCGATGCTCGCGTCGACCTGGGTCTCGACCGGCTTGCCGCTCAGGACGACGTTGCCTCGCTGGGCGTCCGACAGGCTCGCCGGGTCGGTGGGGAAGAGCAGGGAGACCGCGCGGAAGCCGCGGTCGTAGCTGTGGTAACCGGGGCTCGACGGATCGTTGTAGTCGAGCCCCGCCTGCCCGAGCTCCGAGAAGTACACCTGGTCGAGGAAGAGTTCGCGCCTGGCGAGGGGGAGCGCCTCGAAGGCGGCCAAGAGCTCGGCCGGGCTGAGGGCCCCGTACTTGGCGGCGTCGAGGCCGCTCAGGTAGCTCGCGAGCTCGGCGAGGTAGGTCTTCGCGACGTGCTGGCCGTTGCTGGGATCGAGGTAGGCTTGGGCGAAGGCGTCCCAGGCCGCCCCGTTGGCCGTCCCGGCCATGAGGTAGAGGTCCGAACCCTTGCTCCCGGACAGGCCAGGGTCGGTCGGAAAGGGCGTCGACCGGCTGTTCGTGAGCACCGTCGCAGCGGTCTCGTTCCCGAGGCTGTAGACGGCGCCTCCGAGGGGCGTGGCGTTGCTGCCGCTCGACGACTCCTGGCTCAGCGTGAGGTCGCGGCCGGCCTGGAGGAGCGTTGCGCCCTCTCCCATCACGTTCACGACCGGCTGGTCGATGTCGCGCCCGGCCATGAAGAGCGACAGGTCGTTCGGGTCGTTGTTCTCGGGCTGGTAGGTTCCGCCGACGATGTCCTTCCCGGCCACCACCTCGATGGGCTTCGGGACGAGGACCTGCACGCCCACCGTGGGCGTGAAGGTGCAAGCTCCCAGGTGCGCGGCGCACACCGACCCGTCCACCGCGTAGAGGTGGACGGGCTCGGGGTCGCCGGCGTGAAGCGGGGCGCCGGTCATGGTCCACAGGTTGGGGAGGATCGCCACCGACCCGGACGAGTCCCCGTGCAAGGCGAAGGCGTCGAGCGGGCCAGGTGCGAGGCTCGGGTAGACGTCCTCCATCTGGATCCTCCCCAGGGCGAGGTGGAGGTCTCCTTGCGCGAGGAGGTCGAGGGTCCCCTCGGGCGCCGGGGCGAGGTACAGGGCGCTCCCGCCGCCGAAGTGATCTTCCAGGTACACGTTCGACTCGAGGGAGGTGAGTTCCAGGCTGGGCGGTGCGAGCGCGAAGGCGGCGTTGAGAGAGCTCGTGCCCGCGCCGGCCATGCTGACGCTGAGCGGGGTGGCCCGGGTCAGGTCGACCGACGCCCACGGGTCGCTCTCGTAGTGGACGTCGCCTCCGAGCGAGACCGCGCTCAGGGCCGCCCGGCTGCTGTACCCCCAGAACGCCGACCCCGTGCCGCCGAGCAGGTTGGCGGCCACCTGACCTTGCATGGTCGGGTCGTAGACTCCCTCGACGGTGACGCTCGAGGCGGCGGTGACGCTGGCCGTCGCGTCCATGAGCCCGAAGAGGACACCCACGCCGCCCTTGGTGGTGCCCGGGCTCGCGCTCCCCGCCGAGCCTCGGTAGTAGAGGAGGGTCTGCGGGTTCGCGAGGTCGCTCTCGCCGGTCGGCAGGACGCCGCCCCCGGCGCGGACGGTGGCCTCCCCCAGGCCGAGCACGAACAGGCCGCCGTAGAGGTTGCCGCCCGCGAGCAGGTTCAGGTTACCTCCGCCCTGCACCACGAGGTCGCTCGCGACCGGGGTCATCCCGGCGGGGGTCTTGAGGTAGCCGGTGGTGGGGATCGAGACCTGGAGCTCCTGGATGTCGCCCCCCGCCGCCACCGTCACGTTCCCCCCTCCGAGCGCGCCCAGGCCCTGCTCGAAGTTCTGGTAGAGGATGGACCAGCTCGTCTGCTCGGGCTGGGCCGACTGTCCGGACGCGTCGCCGTAGCGGAAGAGCCACGCCGAGGTGCTCTCCGGCGACAGCTGCGAGGTGATGTTCCGGCCGGCCTCGATCGAGATGTCGCCGCCCTGCGCCGGGAAGTAGAGCGTCTGGCCGGCCGCGTCCGCGGTTCGGCCGGTGAAGGAGGGCGGCGGTGTGGTGGCGAGCCCCGCGCTGTAGAGGACCGCGCTCGGGGCGAGGACCACGTCCCGTCCGGCCAGGATCGAGATGGACCCGGTGCCGGTGCGCACGACGGCGTTCGAAGCCAGCGCGACGTCGCCGCCGGCCTCGAATCCCAAGCTGGCGCTCGGCGTGCCGAGGAGCTCATAGCCGAGGGTCTGGCCCGGCGCGGCGGCCGCGAAACCGTCGCTCAGGGTCATGGCGGTGCCGTTGCCGATGGCGACGTTCCCCGAGGCGACGAGGCCGAAGTAGCCGGGCCCGAGCTGTCCGTGCAGGTCGACGCTGTCCGCCAGGGTGAGGTCGCCGGCGGGGTTCTCGAGGACGATGCCCGCGCCGATCGAGAGCTCGCTCGCCAGGCTCGGGTCGGCGCTCGCCAGGCGGGCCAGGATGGTCGGCGCGTTCCCGAGCCAGGCGGTGGCGCTCGCCAGGGCGCCCGGGACGAGCGCGTCGGCGTCGCCGGAGGCATCGGTGGTCTCGGTGTCCACCCCCTGCACCACGATCGCGCTCGCCCCGCGCACGGTGCCCGCGATGGGCGAGAGGGCGACGTCGTTCCCGACCCGCGGGGCGCGCAACACCAGCGCGCCGCCCGGGAGGGCGGCGCCCGTCGCGTCGGTGCCGCCGCGGAGGTCGACGAGCGATCCCTGCGCGAGCGTGAGGCTGCCGCCGGTCGCCACCATCTCGACCTGCGGGCTCTCCGGCGCGAAGCCGCCCTGGACGGCCGCCCCGGCGTGGGCGTCGAGGGTGCCCGAGACGAGGACTCCGACCTGGCCCGGCGCGGCGTAGCCGCCGAGCTCGATCGAGCCGCCGTCGGGGCGAAGGGCCGTCCCCGCCGCGTCGACGGTGCCCGCCACGATCACCGGCCCTCCGTCGGAGCGCAGGACGACCTCGTGTGCGGCGAGGGTCTGTCCGGAGGCGACGGTGATGCCCTGGTTCCCGCGCAGGTGGAGGCTCACCGCCTGGTCGAACCCGCCGCTCGCCAGCGCGCCGAGGAAACCGAAGTCGCTCACCTGGCCGGCGTCGAGTGCGAAGGAGCCGCCGCGGTTGGCGCCGCTGCCGGCGGCGCCGAGGAGGATGCCCTCCACGCTGGCGGTGGACTGCGGACCGGCCGTGAGCGCGATGTCGCCCGCGTCGCCACCCTGCGGGGAACCGGAGGCCACCTCCAGCGTCGCCTGCGGGTCGATGTCGAGGTCGCCCGCCACGGCGGTGAGCCGGATGAAGCCGCCGGGCGCGAAGCGGGTGACCGGCTCCTCGGGATCGGAGGAGAACTCCACCGCCCTCCCGCTCACGTCGACCCGGGCGTTGGGCCCGAGGTGGAGCGCGCCGCTCCCCGCGGTGACGGCGAAGGTGCCGGCCGGGACGAGCACCGCGGTGTCGAGGGTCACCGCCGAGTTGCTCGCAATGGCGAGCGTGCCCCCGAGGCCGACCTTCTTCGGGTCCTCGGGGAGGCCCGGCCCCGAGAGGAGCTGCACGCTCCCGTCGACCTCGATGGTGTAGCTCGCGCCGGAGCCGGCCCGGAGCTGGGCCGTCGCGAGCGACAGGCTTCCGCCGAAGCTCACGCCGCCCGCCCCCTCGGCCTCGATGGCCCCGGCCCGGCCGCTCAGGGTGGCGTAGCCCGCCAGCGCGACCTCGCCGGGCCCGAGGTCGAGCGTGTCGACGTCGAGGTGCAGGTCGCCCTGGCCCGCGGCGGCGGTGGCCGTCCCGCCGGTGTTGCGCAGGGTGAGCACCCCCGCGGTGATGGAGGCCGAGCCCGCCGTGCCGTCGGCGTTCCCCTCGCCCTGCAGAAGCGGGGTGTCGAGGGTGAGCTTGGCGAGGCTCGCCTGTCCGGAACTCGGGTCGCGCTGCCCGATGGCGAGGTCGCCGAACACCTCGATCGCCTGGTAGCCGCGGATGAGGAGGTCGGAGGAGGAGGCGAGCTTCGCGACCGTCGCGCTCCCGAGGGTGGTGCCCGGGGTGCCGGCGGGCGCCGCCCCCAGGTTCACCACCGTCGAGGCGAGGTCGAGCTGAGGGCTCG
>DATJVF010000056.1:0-12621 GCA_035501995.1 Anaeromyxobacteraceae bacterium | reverse complement strand
CTTCGCCGCCTCGAGGAGCTCGGCGAGCTCGCAGTAAGCGTAGTCCGAGACCACCGCCACCACCCCCTGGTGGCGAAGGGTTCCCGAGAGGCGGTCGAGCTTGCCGCGAGGCGCCTCGCGGACCTTGACCCCGAGGGCGCGCGCCCCTTCGACGAGCTCGTCGAGCCCGCGACCCCGGCCCTCCGAGAGCCACAGCTCGGCGAGCCCCCGCCCGCCGGCCCGCACAAGCTCCCGAACGGGATTCACCCCGTAGATGGTCCGCACGGTGCCGGGCGCCTCGTCCCGTCCCTCACTCGACCGTGACCGGGACCGACAGGGTCCTCGACTGCTTCACGCAGGCCGAGTCGCTGCAGATGAAGAAGTCCAGGCTGTAGGTCGCCTCCGTCGTCCCCCCCTCGGTGGCCACGAAGGAGGTCTCGAAGCGGGGAGCCTCTCCGCCGGGGTTCGCCGCGTCCTTCCTCGAGAACTCGCTCTTCGCGACCTTGAGGCCCGGGGCGGCCAGGCGGATCTGGAGCGGCGCCTGCGGGTGGATGTGCCAGCCGGCGGCGGTCGGCCGGATGACGAGCACGAGCTTCCCCGCCTCGCCGACCTTGAGGCGGGCGGTCGACTGGCCGCTCTCGAGGGCGTAGGCCTTGGCGGCCTCGGCACCCGGATCGGCGAGGCCGGGGCGGGCGAGGAGCGCGAGGGCGGCGAGCACGAGGGCGCGGGTCATGGCCTTTACATAGCAGAGCACGCCCCGGCGCTCCATTTCAGGCGCTGGCGGCCGGGCGCCGGGCCGCCGGCGCGGGCGGGCGGGCGGAGAGGAGGACCTCGGCCCGCGCGATGATGGCCGAGGCGAGGTCGACCCGGCAGGCCTCCTCGGCCTCGCGCAGCCCGGGCGAGCTGTTCACCTCGAAGATGAGGGGGCCCCCCTTCACGTCGAGCAGGTCGACCGCGCAGACCTCGAGGCCGACCACCTTGGCGGCGAGCACCGCCGCCCGCAGGCAGGGGGGCGGCAGCGCGCAGGCCTCGAAGCTGGCCCCGCGGGCGAGGGTGCGCGCGAAGCGGCCCACCACCGGGCGCCGGCGCAGCGCCGCCACCACCTCGCCGCCGACCACGAAGGCGCGCAGGTCGCGCCCGCGGGCGCCGCGCACGTACTGCTGGACCACCACGTTCTGGCCGAGCCCGAGGATGGCCTCCAGGGCCGCCTCGAGGGAGGCCAGGGTCTCGCAGATCATGAGGCCGGTGCGCTCGCTCTGCGAGACGAGCTTCACGAGCACGGGTAGCCCGCCGGCGTGGCGGACCATGTCCCGGATGCCGGTGGCCTCGCTCGCCATCACGGTGAGCGGGACCCCGAGGCCGCGGCCGGAGAGCAGCTGCAGGCAGCGCATGGTGTTGCGCGAGGCGGCGATGCCCTGGCTGCCGTTCAGGACGCACAGGCCGAGCAGCTGCAGCTGGTTCACCACCGCGAGCCCGTACTGGCTCAC
This sequence comes from Anaeromyxobacteraceae bacterium, assembly GCA_035501995.1. Lineage (GTDB taxonomy): Bacteria > Myxococcota > Myxococcia > Myxococcales > Anaeromyxobacteraceae > Anaeromyxobacter_A. The sequence continues at coordinate 11,155 of DATJVF010000056.1, read as the reverse complement.
CGAGAAGGCGATGCGGGGTACCACCGCGTCGGTCCTGGGGAAGCGCCGCCGCCGGTAGAACAGGGTCGGCCGCTTGCCGCCGAGCCCCATCTCCACCTGCATCGGGTCGAGCACCCGCACCCGGTGGCCGCGCGCGCGCGCCGCCTCGAGGAGCCGGCGCGTCGAGTAGATGGAGGCCGAGCGCGAGAGGACGGTGACGTGCACGGGCGGCATGGTAGGAGCGCGGGGGCGAAAGCGCCACCCCGCCACGCCGGGCCCCGCCGCCCCTTCTCCCCGGGCGGGTCGGCCGGGGGTGGGGGGGGCGAGCCCTTCCCCCCCCCGGGCCGAGGGCCGTCAGACCTGCTTGTACTCGGCGTCGACCACGTCGTCCTTCTTCTCGCCGGTGGGCGGGGTGGAGGGGGGCGGCGTGGCGCCCGGCGCCCCCGGTGCGCCGGCCGCGCTCGCGCTCTTATAGAGCTCCTCGGCGGCCTTGTGGCTGGCCTTCTCGAGGCGCTCGGAGGCCTCGCGAATCTCCTCGCCCGAGCCCTTCTCGCGGACCTCATGCACCTTCTTCACCGCCTCCTCGATCTCCCGCACGGTGGCGGCGGAGAGCTTCTCCTTGTTCTCCTTGAGGAGCTTCTCCATCTGGTAGGCCAGGTTCTCGGCGCGGTTCTTCTGCTCGACCTCCTCGCGCCGCTGCTTGTCCTCCGCCTCGTGGGATTGGGCGTCCGACACCATCTTCTCCACCTCGTCCTTGGCGAGGCCGGAGGAGTGGGTGATGGTGATCTTGGTCTCCTTCCCGGTGCCCTTGTCCTTGGCCGAGACGTTGAGGATGCCGTTCGCGTCGATGTCGAAGGTCACCTCGATCTGCGGCAGGCCGCGAGGCGCGGGGGGGATGCCCTCGAGGTGGAAGCGCCCGAGCGTTCGGTTGTCGCGCGCCATCTCGCGCTCGCCCTGCAAGACGTGGATCTCGACCGAGGTCTGCCCGTCGGAGGCGGTGGAGAAGGTTTCCGAGCGCTTGCAGGGGATGGTGGTGTTGCGGTCGATGAGGCGGGTCATGACGCCGCCCAGGGTCTCCACCCCCAGGGAGAGCGGGGTCACGTCGAGGAGCAGGATGTCCTTCACCTCGCCGGAGAGCACACCGGCCTGCACGGCCGCGCCCACCGCCACCACCTCGTCCGGGTTCACGCTGCGGTTCGGCTCCTTGCCGAAGAACTTCTTCACCGAGGCGACGATGGCCGGCATGCGGGTCTGGCCGCCCACCAGCACCACCTCGTCGACCTGACCGGACTCGAGCTTGGCGTCGGCGAGGCAGCGCCGGGTGGGGGCGAGGGCGCGCTCGATGAGCGGCTCCACCATCTGCTCGAGCTTGGCGCGGGAGAGCTTGATGGCGAGGTGCTTGGGGCCGGTCTGGTCGGCGGTGAGGAAGGGGAGGTTGATCTCGGTCTCCATCATGGAGGAGAGCTCGATCTTGGCCTTCTCAGCGGCTTCCTTCAGTCGCTGGAGCACCATCTTGTCCTTCGAGACGTCGATGCCGTTGTCCTTTTTGAACTCGGCGATGAGCCAGTCCATGATGAGCAGGTCGATGTTGTCGCCGCCGAGGTGGGTGTCGCCGTTCGTGGCGAGCACCTCCACCACGTTCTCACCCACCTCGAGGATCGAGATGTCGAAGGTGCCGCCGCCGAAGTCGTAGACCGCGATCTTCTCGTTCTTCTTCTTGTCGAGGCCGTAGGCCAGCGCGGCGGCGGTCGGCTCGTTCACGATTCGCTTCACGTTGAGGCCGGCGATCTCCCCGGCGTCCTTGGTGGCCTGGCGCTGGGCGTCGTTGAAGTAGGCCGGGACGGTGATGACCGCGTCGGTCACCTTCTCGCCGAGGTAGTTCTCGGCGGCCCGCTTCAGCTTCAAGAGGACCTGGGCGCTGATCTCCGGCGGCGAGTACTGCTTGCCGTCGATCTCGATGCGCGCGTCCGAGGACGGGCCCTCCACGACCTTGTAGGGGACGCGGCGGATCTCCTCCTGGACCTCCGAGAAGCGCCGGCCCATGAAGCGCTTGATGGAGTAGACGGTGCGCTCGGGGTTGGTGATCGACTGCCGCTTCGCCACCTGCCCGACGAGCCTCTCGTTGTCCTTCGCGTACCCCACCACCGACGGGGTGAGCCGCGAACCCTCCTCGTTCGTGATGACGACGGGCTCCTTGCCCTCCATCACGGCCACCACCGAGTTCGTGGTCCCGAGGTCGATGCCGATGATCTTGGCCATTTTTCTTAGAAACCTCCCAGTGCCGCGAAGCTAAGTCCCCGCCGCGACCTGTCAAACGGCCGAGAGAGAGGGCGGGCGCTCCCCACCAGGGTGCGTAGCCGGCGACGCAGTTGGCACCCTCACGACGCACCTCAAGCGCCTCGATACCTATCCGTGATTGTCCTGGATCAAGAAAGAACGCTAATCGTTACCATGGTGAACCGATGTTGACGCATTGTGGCACCCCTATTGCTCTACGACCCCGGGCGCTGCGGTCACACCGTACGAGGACGGGAGCCCATCCTTGACGATACAAGCCGCCATCCGGTACCCGCGAGCCGAGCCCCATTCGGGCTCCGGCTACGCGGTGCTGCTCAACGCCAACGCGAAGCTCGTGAACGCGAGGGTGCGCAAGGCCCTCGAGCGCGTGGTCGCGCCGGAGGACCTCTTCTTCTCCAAGAGCGAGATGGACGCGCTCGCCATCGCCGACACCGTGGTGTCGCGGGGTTACGAGACGGTCTTCACGGGCGGAGGGGACGGGACCTTCGTCGGCTGGGTGAACCGCATCCTCGACCGGGTCGCCCTCCGCTCGGCACGCGCTCCCCGCTTCGGGCTCCTCGCCCTCGGGACTGGCAACGCGGTGGCCGAGATGGTCGGCTCGAGGCCCGACGGGCACTTCGCCAACCTGGTGGCGTTCGCGAACGGGCGGTCGGGCCTGCGCTCGCTCAACCTCCTCACCTGCGGGGGTCGGCGCACGCCTTTCGCCGGGGTCGGGATCGACGCCGCGGTGCTGAACGACTATCGCTGGCTCCAGGGGTGTCTCGCCGACACCGGCCTCGGGAAGTTCGCCTCCGGCATCCCGGGCTACGCGCTCTCCATCGCCCTGCGTTCCGTCCCGCGCCACCTCCTCGCGCGGCGGCCCTGCTACTGCGAGATCGTGAACGTCGGCCGGCCCGCCTTCAGGCTCGACGCCCGCGGGCACCAGGCCGGTCCAGCCATCGGCACCGGCGAGCTCCTCTACGCCGGCCCCTGCCGGATGGCGGCGGCGAGCACGGTGCCGTACTACGGCTTCGGCCTCAAGGTCTTCCCCTTCGCCGAGCGGCGCAGGGGCATGCTGCAGCTCAGGGTGGCGACCCACCTCCCGGTGGCGAGCCTGCTCTTCAACCTGCCGCTCGTGTGGTCGGGCGAGTTCAGCCATCCCCACCTCCTCGACTTCCACGTCGAGCGGGTGAGCGTCCGCTTCGAGCGACCCATGCCGCTCCAGGTGGGTGGCGACGCCGAGGGGTGGCGGGACGAGGTGGCCTTCGCCCTCGCGCCCGAGCCGGTCGAGCTCGTGGACTTCAGCGAGCCGAGGCCCCGCCCGACCCTTCTCAACTGACGGGGCTGGCCCGCCTCCCGGACCTCTCACAGGAAGTAGAGCACCCGTCCGTCGGCGTGGAGCGCCTGGAAGACGCCCCGCCGCTCCTCCTCCGAGCGCAGGAGGGCGGTCACCGTGACCGAGAGGTACTTCCCCTGCGCGCTCGGGCGGGTGCGGATCGCCGCCGCCGGGAGCTCGCCCAAGACCGCCTCCACGAGCGCGCGGACGCGCCGCTCGAACTCGCCCTCGGCGAGCCCGATGACCTTGAACTCGTACTCGAGCGGGTAGACGGGGGCGCTCCCCCCTTCGTCGGCCACGGCGCTCACAAGAGGTTCGCCGCCAGCTCGGCGAGCGGCGAGCGCTCGCCCTTCGAGAGGGTGATGTGCCCGGCGAGGCGCTCGGTCCGGAAGCGGTTCGCCACGTGGATGAGGCCGTTGTTGGTGGCGTCGACGTACGGGTTATCGATCTGGTAGGGGTCGCCGGTGAGGACGATCTTGGTCCCGTCGCCCACCCGGGTGATGATGGTCTTCACCTCGTGCGGGGTGAGGTTCTGGGCCTCGTCCACGATGATGTACTGGTTCGGGATGGAGCGCCCGCGGATGTAGGTGAGCGGCTCGATCTCCATGATCCCGAGGTCGATGAGCTCGTGGTACCCGCGCCCTTGCTTCTTCTCGGAGCGCGAGAGGTTCATGAGGTACTCGACATTGTCGAAGATGGGCTGCATCCAGGGGTTGAGCTTCTCCTCCACGTCCCCGGGCAGGTAGCCGATGTCGCGCCCGAGCGGGAAGATGGGCCGCGACACGAGCAGCTTCTGGTAGACGTTCTCCTCCATGGTCTTCTGCAGGCCCGCCGCGATGGCGAGGAGGGTCTTGCCGGTGCCCGCCTTGCCCACGATGGTGACGAGGCGCACCTCGTCGTTGAGGAGCAGGTCGAGCGCGAAGGACTGCTCCTTGTTGCGCGGCCGGATGCCCCACACCCCCTCCTTGGGGATCTTGATGAGGGGTACGTAGGCCTGGCGGGCCGCGCTGTACTTGCCCACCGCGCTGTGCTGCGGGTTCGCCGCGTCGCGCAGGACCACGAACTCGTTGGGGGGAGGGGGCTCGGCGCTCTCGGCCACCGGGACCGCCTGGGCGGTGTAGAACTCGTTCACCGCCTGGGCGTCGACGTTGAGCTCGGCCACCCCCGACCAGAGGGTGTCGAGGTCCACCTGCTCGACGTCGTAGTCCTCGGCGTGAAGCCCGAGGGCGTCGGCCCGGATGCGGAGGTTCGTGTCCTTGGTCACGAACACCGCCGGGAGCCCCTTCTCGAGGTCGCGCAGCTCGAGGGCGGCGGCCAGGATCCGGTTGTCGGTGGAGTGGCCCTCGCTGAACTCGGAGGGCAGCCTCTTCTCCGACACCACCACCCGCAGGGTCCCCTTGTCGGGGCCGAGGGGGACCCCCTCGCGCAGCTTGCCCTGGGCGCGGAACTCGTCGAGGTAGCGGCTCACCTGGCGGGCGTTGCGCCCGAGGGAGGAGAGGTCGCGCTTGAAGTTGTCGATCTCCTCGATGACGTAGATGGGGATGGCGACGTTGTTATCCCCGAAGCCGAAGATGGAGCGCGGGTCGTGGAGCAGGACGTTCGTGTCGAGGATGAAGTTCTTCTTCAATGCACTCGGCTCCGGGCGAAGGTGGGCTGGCGCCTGATCCTAACAGGGACCGTGGCCGGCTGGCACGCCTCCTCGACCCGCCCGGGGTTCACGGGCCGCCCGGGCGGGCGCGCAGGAGCGCCTTCGCCACCGTCCGGTTCCGGCCGTGGCGCTTCGCGAGGTAGAGGCCCTCGTCGGCGAGGGCGATGAGCTCGCCCTTCTTGCGACCGTCCTCCGGGAAGGTGGAGACGCCGATGGAGAGGGTCACCCGGAGCTCGCCCTGCTCGCTCTGGAACACCGCCTGCTCCACCTTCTCGCGGATGCGCTCGGCGGTGCGCACCGCCCCCGCGCGGTCGGTCTCGGGCATGACGAGCGCGAGCTCCTCTCCCCCGTAGCGGGCGGCCACGTCGGTGGTGCGGGCCTCGGTCTGCAAGAGGCGCGCGATCCCCTTCAGCACGAGGTCGCCGGTCGGGTGCCCGTAGGTATCGTTCACCGCCTTGAAGTGGTCGATGTCGAGGAGCAGGAAGGACACCTTCTTGCCGTAACGCTCGGCGGCCCGCAGGTGCTCGTCGAGGCGCGCCTGGAGCGTCCGGTGGTTGACGAGGCCGGTCAGGCCATCGGTGGTGGCGAGCCGCTCGGTCGCCTCGAACAGGCGGGCCCGCAGGATGGAGTCGCCGGCCTGCAGCGCTACCACCTCGAGCTGGCGCGCCACGTCGCCCCGGTAGGCCTCGGCGGAGCGCGCCCCGAGCACGAGGGTCCCGAGCACCTCGTCGCCGGCGCGCAGCGGCAGGACCTTCAGCGAGGCGAGGCCGCGCAGGCGCGTGCCCTCGTCGAAGACCACCGCCTCGGCGAGCCTGAGCGAGCGGCCGGGGAGCGCGGAGCCGAGGCGCACCGCGCAGGCCACGAGCCCGCCGTTGTCCGCGAAGAGCTTGCCCTCGAGGCCGGCGAGGTGCAGGAGCGCCCGGCCCTTCTCGCCGGGCCCCCCCGGGCCCGGCTCGGCCGCGAAGAGGGCCGCGCGGGCCACGCGGTGCTGCGGCTTCTCGCGGCCCGGCTCGACCAGCGTCACCGCGCCGAAGTCCACCGGGGCCATGTCCCGGGCGGCCCCGATCACCGCGTCGAAGACCTCCCTCGGCGTGGTGGTCCGGTTGAGCCGCTCCATCGCCTGGTAGAAGCGCTCCTGCTCGTCGCGCCGGGCCCGCCCGTCCCGGATGAGCCGCTCGGCTGCCGCCGCCCGGGCGAGCTCCCCGGCGAGGCCCACGAGCACCAGCTCCTCGCGCTCGGTGAAGGGCCGGTCGACGAGGCGGTCCGCCAGGACCACCCCGCGCAGGTGGCCGCCCACCCGCGCTCGCAGGGGCACCGCCAGCAGGGCCCTCGGCCGGCGGCCGTCCTCGTAGTGGTTCGCGGCCTTGACCTCGCCGTGGAGCCGTAGCGGGGCCTGACGCTTCACCACCCCGCCGAGCGCCCCCTCGCCGGCCGGGAGCCTCCTCGCGAGGAGGGCGCCCCCTGGCCGCCCCGCCCACAGGCGCAGCTCCGAGTCGTCGGCGCCGAGGAGGTAGGCGGCGGCTGCGCTGGCCTCGAGCGCGCCGCGGGCCACCTCGAGCAGGCTCTCGGCGGCGGTGTCGGTCTCGAGCACGGCCGCCTCGGCCAGCCGGGCCGCCCGCTCGCTGCGCTCCTCCCCCTCTCCGGCGTCGCCAGCCGCGGCGAGGAGCCTCAACTGGCGCGCTCGCTCGTCGAGCTCCCGCATCCGCCGGCCGACCGCGGCCGCCTCGGCCCGGCGTGCGGCGCGCAGCCTCGCCCCGAGGACCCCGTAGAAGAGCAGCGCGAAGAGGACGGTGAACCCGGCCCTGAGCGCGAGGCCGGGGAGCGCCGCGGGCGGCGCCCCCGCCCGGAGGAAGAGCGCTCCCTCGAGGGCCAGGGCCAGGGCGAGGAGCGCGGCGCCCACCGCCCTCTGGAGGAGGGCGACCAGCGCGGCCAGGGTGAGGTCCACGAGCGGTGCGAGCGAGCTGCCCGAAGGCCCGTGGGCCTCCCAGGCCTGGGCCGACGCGAAGGCCGCGAGGAGCGCGAGCGCGCCCTGCTCGAACCCCTCCCGGGCGCTCGGCCGGTCGGCCGGGCGGGCGAGGGTCGCGCCCCGCCGGGCGGCGAGGGCGAAGGCGGCCGCGAGGAGCGCCAGGGCCGCCGCGAGGTAGGCGCCGCCCCGCGCGCCGGCGAAGGCCCGCGAGAGGAGCAGGGCCGCGAGGAGGGCCGCGGTGAGCGCGGGCAGGGAGCGGCCGACGAGGCGGCGCAGGTGCCGGCGCGCGGGCGGCCCGAGCAGCCCCGACTCTCCGAAGAGGGCGGCGTAGGAGGCGACGAGGATGGGCCGCGACCTGCGCGGGGGGAGGCGCGCCCTGAGCTCGCGGGCGCTCCCGAGCGGCGCGCGCGGCGGGGCGAGGAGCCCGCTCACGGCCCGCCTCGCTCGTCGAGGTTGTAGACGATCTCCCCCGGCTTCACGAACCCGAGCTCCTCGCGCGCGGCGCGCTCGAGGGCCACCGGATCGCCCTGCAGGGCCTTCACCTCGCGCCGCAGCCGGGCCACCTTCTGGGCCAGCGCCTCGTTCTCGCGGGCGAGCCGCATCCCCTCCGACTCGTTGCGGAGCGCCTTGCGGAGCCCGTTGGGATCGAGGGCCGACGCCGCGAGGAGAGCCGCGACGGCGGCGAGGTAGAGGAGGCTCTTGCGCGGCATGGCGGCGGCGTCGGGGATGCCGTGGGAGGACCGTACCAGGCCGAGCCGGCCCCGCAAGAAATCGGCCGGCGGGGCGCGCCCTTAGGTGGGTGCGCGCACGACACCCCGGGCGCCGGAGGGCGCGGCGCCCCCTCGACCTCATCGCCGGTGGAAGGTGCCGAGCCCGAAGGCGAGGACCCCGAGCGCGCCGTGGGCGAGGCCGAGGGCGTCGCGGAAGGACTCGCTCGCGAGGTAGGAGAGGACGTAGCCGCTCGCCGCGAGGAGGCCGAACAGGACGCACAGAGAGAGGCCGCTCGCCCGCCGCACGCCGCCGCGCCATCCCCGGCCGACGTGCCCGGCGGCGATGGCCCCCCCGGCGAACAGCCCGAAGAGCGCCGACAGGCCGTGCCAGCGCACGATCCACGGCTCGATGGGGAGCGGCAGGCCACCGGCGCCGGCGCCCCACAGGTAGTGGACCGGGAGCCAGGCGAGCCCGCTCGCGAGGAGCGACAGCGCGCTCGCCACCACCGCCGCCTTCTGCCAGGGGACGAGCGGGTTCAGCCGGACCCGGCCTGGTTCGCCCGGCGTCATGCCCCCCCCTCGTGGATGAAGGCGGTGGCCCCGTGCGAGGCGAGAAGCGGGTGGTCGGCCCGGCCGCAGAGGGCCACCACCTTGGTGAGGGCGTCGCTCAAGAGGCCGGTGGGCGCCGCCACGGAGACGTAGCGGGCGTGGCCCGGCGAGGCGTGGGCGAGGCTCGCGCGGGCGAGCGGCCCGAAGCGGCTCGTGGCGAGGGCCCCCTCGCTGAGGACGAGGAAGGGGAAGGCGCCCCCGCCCCGCTCGTCGCGCAGGCGCACCGGCAGCTCGACCCCGCTCACCCGGAGGTCGCCGCCGGCGTTGACCCAGCAGGCGGGCTCCTCCGGCCCACGGGCGAGCTCGTCAAAGAGGGCCTCGAAGGCCCGGTCGACGGCGAAGCCCTTCCCGATGCCGCCGAGGTCGAGGTGCACGCCCGGGCTGTGCTTTCGCAGGCGGCAGCCACCCTCCCCCTCCGAGAGCGACCAGGCCCCGGGCCCGGTGCCGAGCGAGACGTCGAAGAGACCGGCGCTCTCCCGCGCGAGGGCGCAGGCCGCCCCGAGCACCCGGGCCGCGTCGTCGCTCAAGAGAACCTCGAACCCGGCCGGCGCCGCGTTGAAGCGCCCGATGTCGCTCTCGGGCAGGAAGGCCGAGAGGGCGCGCTCGACCTCGGCGAGCGCGAGGAAGGCCCGCCCGAGGGCGGCCGTCGCCCGGGCCGGCTCCGCCTCGGGGACGCGCACCCCGAGCTCGACGAGCGTGCCGAGCTGGGGCCGGGCCCGCCGGAGGTAGCGGGCGCTCACCTTAGCCCCCCCCGGCGGAGGAGGGCGTCGACCACCGCCACGGCGCGCCGCACCCCCTGGGTGAGGTGCTGGCAGGAGAGGGTGGCGCCGCTGATGTTGGCGATGTCGTCCCCCACCCGCAGCGGGGAGGCGGCGGTCTTGCCGACGAACTGCTTGCGCCAGGCGGGGAGGCGCACCTCGTAGCCGTGGCTCTCGCGGTAGGAGAGCACCTCGACCTCGGCCACCGCCCCGTCGGCGCCGACCCCGGTGGCGAAGGTGATGCGCTCGAACTTGCCGACCACGTCGTCGACGGCGAGGACGCCGAGGAGCCTCGTCCCCTGCCGGGCGAGGCGAAGGGTCCAGCGCTCGCGGACCTTGAAGCCGAGCTTCGCCTCCAGGGCCTCGCGCTCGCCCGCGGTGAGCGTGAATTCGGCGAGCTCGAAGCGGTCGGCGGCCGGGAAGATGAGCGCCTGCGCCTGGTCGGCGGTGAGGTAGTCGACCGCGAAGGCGGGGGCCGGGGCGACGAGCGCCGCCGGTGCGGCGAGCGCGTAGCAGACCGCCCTCGGGATCCGGCGATGGCCCACTAGGACCTCCCCGGCCCGAGGCCGCGCCCTGCGGGGGCCGATCCGCCGCGCCCGGGCGGGAGGCGTCGGAGGAGGTCACTCAAAGCTCAGCCCCAGTCCGAGGTCGAAGCGGCGGAAGTCCTGGTTCGCGTCGAAGGTCTGGTAGTCGGCCTTCACGACCACGTTCGCCCCCAGGGCGAGGTTCACCCCCAAGGTCGCCACCGTGTCGTGCGGGGTCGGCCAAAGGCCGGTGTCTCCGGGGGCGGCCGAGAGGGGCACGAGGCCGGTGGGGAGGTTCGGCCCGCTCGTCCCCTCGTAGTGCGAGCCGAGGTCGTAGTGCTCGAGGCGGGCGAACGGGACGAGGCGCCAGGAGGAGCCGCCCACCCCTTCCGCGTAGGCCACCTGCAGGAAGGCGCCGTAAAAGCGGGCCGGGATGGGGTTCACCGAGCCGGGGTGGCCGGCGTTGGCCGCCGCGGTGTCGCTGATGGCGCCCTCGGCGTAGAGCGCGGAGACGTCGAGGCCGAGGCCGGTGTAGCGGGCGTGGCCCTCGTAGAGGAGGACCTCCTCGTGGCCGGGGATGGGCGCACCCGGGGCGGCGGGAGCCTTGACGGCACCGCCGTAGAAGGCCGCTCCCCCGAGGAGGAGGCCGGGGAGCCCCTGGTAGTCGAGGGCCAGGTGGACGGAGAGCTGCTCGGCGTTGGCGAGCGCGAGCTCCTGGTGCGTGGCCTGCAGGGGCGCGACGCCGCTGTCCTCGAGCGCGAGGGCCGTGTGGTACGGAGGGTAAGGGGAATCGTAGCTCCACTTCGAGAGGTCGAAGCCGGTGGTCACCCCGGCCGCGAAGGAGAGGCCGAGGTCGGTGTGGCCGGCGAGCTCGACCCCCCCTTCCCGCCAGGTGCTGGGGATGATGAGGGTCTCCACGAAGTTGCGCTGCACCCCGTAGAAGTGGGTGGGCTCGTGGTGCTCGTTGAGGAGCCCGAAGGGCATGAGGATGAGCCCCCCGCGCAGGATGGCGTAGGGCGCCCACTCGTGCTCGACGTAGAACTGCTCGACCTCGAACTCGCCGACGTCGCTCGACGAGGCGACGGCGTGCTCCACCTCGTACTCTGAGTTGAAGGTGGTCCTCTCGCTGAAGGCGTAGCCGATCCCGAACACCGCCCGGGCGAGGTCGGCCTGGCTATCCTGCGGGCGGCGCGTCGGGCGGGTGTAGTAGACCTCGCCGTACCCCCACAGGTGCAGCCGCGCGGCCGGCGCCTCGGGGAGGTCCGGGGAGGAGGCCTCCCCGCTCGCCGCCGCCCGAGCGGACTCGAGCGGGACGGCCGAGCGCGGCGGCTCGAGGCCCTCGCCTTCT
>DATJVF010000055.1:0-10178 GCA_035501995.1 Anaeromyxobacteraceae bacterium | reverse complement strand
CCACGGGCGAATGCCTGACCCGCGGATCTGGCCCGAGCGGAACGAGGCTTGCACAGCCGCACCGGTCGAGGCCTCCCCGTGCGCGAAGGCTCGCGCCGGGCGGCACGACGGGGTACGCCGATGGCAGACCTGAGGAGCCGGACCAAGATCTTCCTGGCCTTCGGAGCGGTCTTCGCGCTCGTGCTCGGCCTCGCCCTCACGAGCGCCTACTCCGTCGCCAGGCTCGACGGGATCGTGCTCGCCTTCTCGGCCGAGAAGCTGCCCATCGATTCGCTCGTGTGGAGCATCCGCCAGTCGGAGACGGCGGTGCGCGCCAACGCCGGCGCGCTCACCAAGCCCTCGCTCGACCCGGCCGCGAGGGCCGAGGCCAAGAAGCGGGTGGCGTCCGCGGTGAAGCGAGTCCTCGACGGCAGCGACAAGTTCACCGCCATGCCCAAGAGCGCCGAGATGGCGGCCCTCTGGCAAGACTACCAGAAGCTCAGCCCCGACTGGCAGCGCGCGGTGGCGGCCCTGAACGCGGCGGTGGACAAGGTCGACCAGGCGCCGGGGGCGTCGGCCGCCGAGCGGGCCGAGCTCGAGCGGGTGGTGGAGGAGGGGTACGACGCCCTCGTCACCATCGGCACGCCGGTCATGGCCTCCCTCTCGAAGGTGATCGATCGGACCCTGGAGGAGGCGGCGAGCCTCAAGGCCGAGGCCGAGCGCACCGACGCCCGCGTGAGGCTGGTGCTCTCGCTCTCGGTGCTGCTCATCGCGGCGCTCCTCGCGGTGGTGGCCCTCGTGCTCTCGCGCTCCATCGGGAGGGCGGTGGCGAGCCTCTCGGCCGAGGCTGGCCGGCTCACCCGCGCGGTGGCGCGAGGCGAGCTGTCGGCGCGCAGCGCCCCCGAGAGCGTGGCCGCGGAGTTCCGGCCCATCGTGGTGGGCATGAACGAGACCATGGCCGCCTTCGAGAAGCCGCTCGCCCAGAGCCGGGAGTACATGGAGCGCATCTCCAAGGGCGATCTGCCGCCGTCCATCGCGGAGGCCTACGCCGGGGACTTCGAGAGGACCAAGGAGGCCCTGAACCGCTGCATCGCGACGGTCTCGCGGCTCGTCGGCGACACCGGCCGCCTCTCGCAGGCTGCGGTGGCGGGGCGGCTCTCGGAGCGCGCCGACGCGCGCGGATACGAGGGCGAGTTCAGGCGGGTCATCGAGGGGGTGAACGGCACCCTCGACGCGCTCACCGCCCCGGTGGCCGAGGCCCGGACGGCCCTCGAGCGCCTTTCGGCCCGCGACCTCACCGCGCGGGTCCTCGGGCGCTACGAGGGCGATCACGCGGTCCTGGCGGTGGCGGTGAACGGCACCGCCAAGGCGCTCCACGACGCGCTGGTGCAGGTGTCGGAGGCCGCCGCGCAGGTCTCCGACGCCTCCCAGCAGATCGCCTCGACGAGCCAGGACGTCGCCGCGGGCGCGACCGAGCAGGCGAGCGCGCTCGAGGAGACCGCCTCCAGCCTAGAGACCCTGTCCTCGATGACGAAGCGGCTCGCCGAGCGCAGCGAGCAGGCGAGCGCGCTCGTGGTCGCGGCGACGAACGTCGCGACCGGCGGCGCCACCGCCATGCAGCAGATGGGCGGGGCGATGTCCAAGATCCGGGCCTCGGCCGAGGGGACGAGCGTGATCATCAAGGACATCAACGAGATCGCCTTCCAGACCAACCTCCTCGCCCTGAACGCCGCCGTCGAGGCTGCGCGCGCCGGCGAGGCGGGCCGGGGCTTCGCGGTGGTGGCCGAGGAGGTGCGCTCGCTCGCCCTGCGCAGCAAGGAGGCGGCGAGCAAGACCGAGGCGCTCCTCAACCAGGCGGTGCGGCAGGCGAGCGACGGGGACGCCACCTCCACCCGAGTCGCCGCCATGCTGGGGGACATCGTGACCTCGGTCGCGCAGATGAAGGACATCATGCTCGAGATCTCGGGGGCGGCGAGCGAGCAGGCGGCCGGGATCGCCCAGGTGAACCGGGCGGTGGCCGACATGGACAAGGTCACCCAGCGCAACGCCGCCAGCGCCGAGGAGTCGTCGTCCTCCGCCGAGGAGCTCTCGAGCCAGGCCCACGAGCTCGCGGCTCCCGTGAGGTCCTTCCGCATCGACGGTCGCGGGACTCCCGCGATCGGGCCCGGCGGCGGGGAGCCCTTGCCCGAGGCCCGGGCCTAGAGCGCGAGCCCCGACGGCCCGCGCTCCCTCCCCGGGTCCGAGGTCAGTGCGCCACCGGAAGGCCGCCGTCCTCGCCCGGCGGCGCGCCGCCGTCCGCGGCGGCCGGCGGTGCCCTTTCGGGGCCGCTCGGGGCCGCCCCCTCGTCCACCTCGCCCCGGGAGCGCCTCACCTCGATCCAGTAGGCGAGGCCGCCCTCGCCGTAGGCGGCGCGCACCCTCGCCCCGGCCACCAGGTCGCGCGGCGAACCGTAGCGATCCTCGCGGAAAATGGCGGTGTTGCGATCGACGGTGAGCGTGAGCGGACCCTCCGGCGCCTCGATCGACAACACTCGGTCCGCCCAGGAGAAGGAGGCGATGCGGCCCACCACCGTGTGGACGTCGCTCCGGAAGACCCCGCCGTCCTGGGCCGCCGGCTCCTCGGCGCGCGCGGCCCCGAGGAGGAGCGCCAGAAAGGCGAAGGATCGGGCTTTCCGGGCGGCGAGGACCCTGGTCACGCGCCTCCTGTTTACCGCGCGCGGGCCTCCTCGCAAGCCCCCCCGGGACGAGAGGGCCTCCACCCTCCGGGCGAAGGGCGCCTCCGCCGCGAAGGGGGGCCGAGAGCCGCGACGGCGGGCGCCTTGCGCTGCGCGCCGGGCGTCCACCGGGGTAAAAGACGTGCGAGCAGGCCCCGGGCCCTTCCGGCCCGGGCGCGCACGCACGGGCTGCGAGCGATGCGCTCCTAATCCCGAGGCCGCCCGAGGCGGCCCGGGGGAGGGCGCCGAGGTTCGATTTCCGGGAGGGCGCATGGATGGCCGAGCGAGCTGGGACGAGTACTTCATGAACATCGCGCGGGTGGTGGCGACCCGCGCCACCTGCGACCGCAAGCACGTGGGCGCCGTTTTGGTGCGCGACAAGACCATCCTCTCCACCGGCTACAACGGGTCCATCCGCGGGCTGCCCCATTGCAACGAGGTCGGCCACATGATGGAGGACGGCCACTGCGTGGCCACCGTGCACGCGGAGGCGAACGCCATCATCCAGGCCGCCAAGAACGGGGTGGCCATCGATGGGGCCAGCATCTACACGACGGCCTCGCCCTGCTGGCCCTGCTTCAAGCTCATCGCCAACTCGGGGTGCCGGCGCATCGTCTTCGGAGAGTTCTACCGGGACCAGCGCATCTTCGATTTCGCCCGGCAGCTCGGCATCGAGCTCTTGGAGCTCAAGCTCCCGGCGCAGCGGGACCTCGTGCCGAACGACAGCGGGCCGGCGCGGCCGGTGGGGAGCGAGCGCTGAGAGCCGCGTCCCGCCTCTCTTAGGGCGCGGCCTCGGCGGCGCGCTCCTCGCCTCGCTCGGGCGGCGGCGGCGCCTTGAGCTCGAGGTCCTCGCCGAGGACCTCGGCGATGGCGGAGACGCGGCGCTGGTAGAGCTCCTCGCGCCGGCGCAGCCGGATGTACTCCTTCGCCTCCTCGGGCGGCACGGGATCGGGCAGCTCGGAGAGCCGGCTGCGGACGGCCGCGAGTGCGCGGTCGAGCGAGACCACCTGGATGGCCGGGCGGGTGCCGCGCAGCCGGCGCTCGGGGTCGGCGGTGTCGTTCTCGGTCCACAGGGGCAGAAAGCCCGCCGCCCCGAGCTCGACCCTGGTGACCCCGCGCCCGTAGTCGCGTCGCACGATCTCCACCCGCAGGAGGGCGCCGTCCCGCGGAGCGGCCACCGGGTCGGGGGTCACGCCGGACTCGTAGTTGCGAGACTGGTTCGAGATGAAGTTGCCGAGCGAGTAGGCGATGAGCGCAAGCCGGCCGTCCGAGCAGGGGTAGAGCTCGATGGGCTGCAGGACGTGGGGGTGGTGCCCGAGGACGAGGAGCGCTCCGGCCTCGGCGAGCCGATGAGCGAGCAGGACGTCCTCCTCGCGCGGGCTCTTTTGGTACTCCTCGCCCCAGTGGAGGGAGACCACCACCGCGTCGGCGGCGGCCGCGGCGCGGCGCACGTCCTCCACGGCGCGGTCGGGGTCGAGCACCGAGGCCCGCAGGCAGGGCGGCCCGCCCTTCGTCGCCGCCGGGCAGGCGTTGCCGTCCTGGTTGAAGAATTGGGCGTAGCCGAGGAAGGCGAGGCGGAGCCCGTTCACCTCCACGAAGCGCGGTCCGGCCTCCCGGCCCTCCTCGCCGGCGCCCACCTCGAGGAGCCCGGCCGCCGCCACCTCCGCCAGGGTCTCCTCGAAGCCTTTGCGGCCCTGGTCGAAGGCGTGGTTGTTGGCCACCGAGACGAGCTTCACCCCGGCCCGGCGCAGGGCGACGGGGACGGTCGGCGGCGCGTTGAAGACGAAGCTCTTCGTCCCGTGACCGGCGCGCGGCGCCACCGGGGTCTCGAGGTTCGCGAAGGTGAGGTCCGAGGCGCCGAGCAGGTCCGCCACCGGCGCCCAGAGCCACGAGAAGCCGTCGGGGTCGGAAGGGGTGCGGTGGTCGGCGGCGGCGTCCTTCACGGCCCCGTGCATGAGGACGTCGCCGACGGCGGAGAGCTCGGCCCGGGCGAGGACCTTCACCCCCGGGGGCTCGGGGCGCAAGGGTCTGAGGGGCGGCGAGCGCGGCGGCTCGAAGGCGGGCGGGGGGGCCGCAGGCGTCGGAGCCGGGCTCGCCACCTCGGTCGGGGCGGTGGGCGCCGCCGCCTCGGCCGGGGGCCTTCCCGACGTCGCGCAGGCGAGGGCGAGCGCGCCCGCCAGGGCGAGCAAGGGGGCCCGTCCCGTGAGGCGCGATAAATCGGCGTGCGTTTTCATACCGCCCATCGCAAGATCGGTAAAAAGGTAACCCAGATTCGCCTCGGATCCCATGGTCTCGGAAGGATCGGCGTTCATAGACAGCTCGGGCGAGCTCGTGGCCTCGGACCCGGGCTTCCGGCGCCTCCTCGGCCTGCCGGAGGAGGACCCGGTGGCGGGCCTGCGGCGGCGCGCCTCGGCCGAGCCCGCCTTGAAGGCCTTCCTCGAAGGGGAGGGGGTAGGACCCTTGAGTCTGTCTGCGCACGGCGCCGGCTCTCCCTGTCGGCTCTCGCGTGTGCCCTGCGCTGCGGGCCAGCTCCTGTCGGTGGCCGCCTCCCCGGCCGCGCTCGGGGCGCCGGCCCTGGAGTACGCCGTCCAGGCCCTGGCCCTCTCGCGGCTCGCCGGCGGCATCGCCCACGAGGTCAAGAACCCGCTCAACGCCATGGCCCTCCAGCTCGCGCTCCTGTCCGACAAGATCGGGGCGGCGAGCGAGTCCTTGCTCGCCGCCTGCACCGGGAACCTCGCCTCGCTCAAGAACCAGGTGGTCCGGATCGACGAGGTGGTGCGGCGCTACCTCGACGTCGCCGACCCCTCCTCGGCGGAGAGCTTCGACGCGGCGCGGCTGCTCGACGACGCGGTCACCCTCTTCGGGCACGAGGCGCGCCGCCGCCACGTCGCGCTCGGCCGGGAGATGGCGGCCACCGGGACCCGAGCGTCCGGGGACCCGGTGCGGGCGGCCCGGCTCGTCCTCGGCCTGCTCTCGAGCGCCCTCAGCGCCACCCCCGACGGCGGGAGCCTCTCAGCAAGGGTGACCTGCGGCCGCGGGGAGGTGCAGGTGGCGGTGGAGCACACCCGGGGCGCCGACGGGGCCGCTCTCGCCTGGGTGGGCGAGGTCCTTTCGGCGGCGGCGGCGGAGCTCGCGGGCCACCTCGAGCGCGCCGAGGGTGAGGACAAGGTCCGGGTGGTGCTCGCGCTGCCCAAGGAGCCCCAACCGTGAAGTACCGCCTGCTCATCGTCGACGACGAGGTCGACAGCCGAGACGCGCTCGCCGAGCTCGCCGGCCGCTGGGGCTACGACGTGCAGACCGCCACCGACGGGAGCGAGGCCCTGCGGCGGGCCATCGAGTGGCACCCGGACGTCATCCTCACCGACCTCGTCATGCCCAACATGGACGGGCTGTGGCTCTTGCGGGCCCTGCGCGCCGAGCTGCCCGACTGCCCGGTGGTCCTCCTCACCGGGCGCGGCACGGTCCAGACCGCGGTGCAGGCCATCAAGGAAGGAGCCTACGACTTCATCGAGAAGCCGCTCGAGATCTCACGGCTCAGGGTGGTGCTCGACCGCGCCCTCGAGAAGAAGGAGACCATGCGCGAGGTGCAGCTCCTGCGCCGGCGCCTGGCCGCGCTCGCTCCGGGCACCGACATGATCGGGGCCGGGCCAGCCATGCAGCGGGTGTTCGAGCTCGTGAACAAGGTGGCGCCTGCCAACGCCAGCGTGGTCATCACCGGCCAGAGCGGCACCGGCAAGGAGATCGTGGCCCGCGCCATCCACTCGCTCTCGGCCCGCAAGGACAAGCCCTTCCTGGCCCTCAACTGCGGGGCCATCCCGCCCACCCTCATCGAGTCCGAGCTGTTCGGGTACGAGCGGGGGGCCTTCACCGGCGCCGACCAGCGCCGGCTCGGCAACTTCGAGCTCGCCCAGGGCGGGACCCTGTTCCTCGACGAGATCGGCGAGCTGCCGCTCGAGATGCAGGGGAAGTTCCTGCGGGTGCTCGAGGAGCGCACGTTCAGGCGGCTCGGCGGCAAGAGCGAGGTCGAGGTGGACGTGCGCGTCATCTGCGCCACCAACCGCGACCTCAAGGAGGAGATCAAGCGGGGCCGCTTCCGCGAGGACCTCTACTTCCGGCTGCACGTCTTCACCATCCACCTGCCGCCGCTCAAGGAGCGCCGGGAGGACGTGCCGCTGCTCGTGCAGCACTTCATCGAGAAGTTCAACGCCGAGACCGGCAAGCACGTGCAGGGCGTCTCGGCCGGGGCCATGGACGTCCTGCAGAACTACGCCTGGCCCGGCAACATCCGCGAGCTGCGCAACACCCTCGAGCGCGCGATGATCCTCACCGACGGGGACACCATCGACGAGGAGCACCTGCCGCCCGACATGCGCCCCTCGCAGCGCGAGGCGGCGAGCCTGCGCCTGCCGCTCGGCCTCGAGCTGCGCGAGGTGGAGAAGGACTACATCCTCGCCTCGCTGCAGAAGAACGCCGGCAACAAGGCGCGGACCGCCGAGGCCCTCGGCATCAGCGAGAAGACCCTCTACAACAAGCTCAACCGCTACGCGGCGGCGGCCCGCGAGCGAGCCGGCGAGGATCTCCCGCCCGAGGAGCCCGAGGAGCCGGCCGGCGCGCTCGCCAAGCCCTGACGCCCTTCAGGGCGGCGCCGGCGCCGCCGGGTCGGGGTCGAGCCCGTGCACCAGCACGCGGCCGCGGCCGGCGCGCTTGGCGGCGTAGAGCGCCAGGTCGGCCCGGCGCAGCAGGGTCTCGCCAGCCTCGTCGAGCCCCCCGCCGCCCAGCGCCGCCACGCCGAAGGAGGCCGCGACCGGGAGGCGCCGGCCGCCGACCTCGATCGAGGAGGCGTGCAGGCGCGCGCAGACGCGCTCGGCCAGTACCCGCGCCTCGGCCGCGCTGGTGTGCGGCAGGAGCATCACGAACTCGTCGCCGCCGTAGCGGGCCCCGAAGTCGGTCTCGCGCAGCTCGCTGCGGATGACCTCCGCCACCGCGCCGATGGCGACGTCGCCGGCGGCGTGGCCGAGCTCGTCGTTGATGGGCTTCAGGTGGTCCATGTCCACCATCACGCAGGAGAGGGGCGTCTCGTAGCGGCGCGCGCGCTTGACCTCGTCCTCCAGGCGCGCCCTGAAGGCGCGCAGGTTGGCGAGCCCGGTCAGGGCGTCGGTGCGCGCCAACAGCTGCAGCTGCGTCTCGCGCCGGGTGAGCCGCAGGGTGCGCTCGATGCGGGCCTTGAGCTCGAGGGCCGAGAAGGGCTTCTGCAGGAAGTCCACCGCCCCGAGGTCCAGGCTGCGGGCCCGGGTGAGGTCGTCGCCCCGCGCCGAGATGAGGATCACCGGCACGTCGGCGGTCATGACGTCGTCGCGCATGGCGGCGAAGGCGTCGAGCCCGCCCATGCGCGGCATGTAGAGGTCCATGAGCACGAGGTCGGGCCGGGCGAGCAGGGCGAGCTCGACCGCCTCCTGCCCGTCGCCGGCCGTGACCACCTCGTAGTCGTCCCCGAGCGCGAGGGCCAGCGCATCGCGGGCGTCCGCGTCGTCGTCGACGACGAGCAGGCGCGCCTTGGCCTCCCGCGCCTCGGCCCGGCGCGGCTCCGCCTCCGGCGCGGCGCCGAGAGCGGGGAGGGTGAGGAGGGCCGCCCGCCCGGTGGGCCGGCGGGCGAACTGCAGCGAGGCCCCGAGGAGCTCGGCCAGCGCCTGGCAGAGCGCGAGGTCGATCCCGGTGCCGGCCAGCCGCTCGAAATGCGCGCGCGGCGCCGGCCGCGCCCGCCCGCCCACCCGGACGAAGAGCGCCTCCACCTCGATCCGGGCGTGTTTCTCGGAGGGCTCGAGCGAGAGGCGCACCCTTCCGCCGCGGGGGGTGGTGGCGATGGCCGCCTCGAGGAGCTTGCCGACGAGCTCGCCCAGGCGCTCCCCGTCGAGGGACAGGCTCGGGGGGCGCGGCGGCAGGACGCACTCGACCGTGAGCGAGCGCGCCTTGGCCCGCGGCTGGCGGGCCTCGACGGCGCGGGCGAGCAGGAGGCCGAGCTCGGTGGGGCCGGGGTGCGTCTTCACGCCCCCGCGCTCGAGGGCTCTCAGGGCGACGAGCCCATCGGCGAGCGCCGCCAGCCGCCGCGCCTGTCGCTCGATCGCTCGCAGCGAGGACCGCCAGGCGGCCCCGTCGGGCGGGCCGAGCGCGTCGAGCCTTCGCACCTGGCGCAGGAGCTCCGCCGAAGGCCCCCGCAGGTCCCCGACCACGAGCGAGAGCAGGGCCTCGCGGCGCTCCAGGGCGGGGTCGGAAGCCACCGGCAGGGTGAGCTGAGCGCCCTCCGGGGCCCGCGGTAGCGCGCCCTCCTCGCGGGCGCGCTCCACCGGGGCCGCACCCGCGGCGGGTTCACCGGTCCTGTCGTCCACGCCCATGGCCCCGTCGCTCGAGCGCTGCGAGCAAGGGCGAGGCGACCCGACCGATGCTCGACCGCAACTCAAAGTCATGATGACAGCCCGCCGTCCGCGCGCGGGAGCGCCCAAGTGGAGCGTTGTGATGGCGCACGCCCCCGAGGTAGGTTCTCCGCCCACCTTCCTCGCGGCCGAGGGGCGGCTGTAGGAGGCCTGAGATGCCCGACCGACGCGTGCAGATCTACGGCAAGGACACCTGACCCTACACGAACGCCGCCCGTGTGGCCTTCGCGAAGCATGGAGTCGAGGTGGAGTACTTCAACGTCCAGGTAGACCAGGCCGCGCTGAAGGCCTTCCTGGGCCTCTCCGGCGGCGAGCGGCGGGTGCCACTCATCGTCGAGGAGGGCCGGGTCACCGTCGGCTACGAAGGAAGCTGAAGCGTGTAGTGGGCCCCGGTCGGGGGCCCTGGGGATGCGCTGGTCGAGGAGGTCGCCCCGCGGGCTCGCGGGCGGGCGCCCGCTCGCGGACCGGACCTCAGCGGTAGGTCATGCGCCGCCCCGGACGGTAGCCGGGCGGCATCATCTGCGGGGGCGCCTCCAGGCCGAAGTTGTACCACTCGAGGTAGAGCTTCCCCATCTTGAGCTTCTTGCCGTTCTGGACCGCCTGCAGGGCCGACTTGAGCTTGTCGTCGGAGGGGTTCGCCGCGACGCCTCGGCCGAGGACTCGGATGGCCTCCTCGTGGCGATCCTCCTTCTCGAGCAGCCAGGCGTAGGCGCACCAGAGCAGGCCCTGCTTGCGGTTGCCGCGGCCCTTCACCGTCTCCTCGAGGACGGTCTGCATCCCGGAGAGGTTCTTCTTGCGCCAGCGGGCGATGGCGAGCATGAGCCGGGCCGGCCACTGGCCGGTCGGCGCGCTCTCGAGGTACGGGACCGCTGCCTCGGTGTCGCCCTTCCACCACAGGAACTGCCCGATGAGCGCGTTCAGGGCGGCGCGCGACCCGAAGAGCCACGGGGCGAGGACGAGCGCGTTCTTGGCGAGCTGGATGGCGCGGTCGAAGCGGCGCGACTGGGCCTCGGTGACGGCGGACTCGATGAGGGCCTGCAGGCGCTTCTGCGACCGCA
>DATJVF010000054.1:0-4316 GCA_035501995.1 Anaeromyxobacteraceae bacterium | reverse complement strand
GGGCCCTTCGACCTCGGGGCGTACGAGTACGTCCCCTAGGCCGGGGTCCTCGCCGGGCCGGCCGGGCGCCCTCAGCTCACGGCGTTGAAGTCGTATCGGCCGGTGGCCTGGACGAGCAGGTAGCGGACCGGGCGCGCCGAGGTGTTCGCCACCCGGTGAACGCGCCCGGGGAGGATCTGCACCCGCGCGCCGGGCCTCAGCAAGAGGACCTCCTCCGGATCCCGCAGGCCGACCTCCAGGCCGTCCTCGAGGCCGAAGACGTCGTCCTTGACCTCGCTGTGATAGTGCCAGGGGGTGCTGGCGTGGGGTGCGAGCGTGTTCACGCGGACCTGCACGTCCGCGGTCCTGGCCAGCCACTCCACGTCCTTGAAATCGGTCATGGGCGGGCTCCCGTGGAGAGGAGGCTATCAAAGAGCCACCTTTAGGGCCGCCCCCCGGGCGGCCCTCGTCCCTCCGCACGGCGCATCGTTCCGCGCCGCGACGTCAGCGATGCTCCGCCCGCAAAGGTGGCGCCTCCTGGGCACGCCAGTGACCCGGGCGCTGGGCCCAGCGGCCATCGGGCCGGGGATCCCAGCGATTCTGCTCCCAGCGGTAGCCGGCTGGCCGCGGGGACCAGCGCCCGACGACCCAGACGTGGCGCACCCCGTTGAAGTGCCAGTAGCCCGGGATCCACACCGCGCCCTCGAAGGGCACCGGCGGGCGGACCTCCTCGACGGGCGGGGGCGGAGGCAGGTCGGTCACGACCTCCTCCACCGGCGGGGGCGGGGGCTGGTAGGCCTGGCTGGGATCGGGCCCGTCGGTGGGTCGCCAGTGTCCGTCGAAGAACACCAAGGAGCCCCCGACCTCCTCCCAGCGCGCCGGCTCCCACAGGTAGCCCGGGGCGGGCGGCAGCGCCCAGTGTCCGGCCAGCCAGACGTGGGCCCCCCCGCGCCAGCCCCAGTAGCCGGCGATCCACTGGTGGCGCGGCGACGGGGCCGGCGGCGCGAGCTCGTGGCGCGGCGCCGGCGGCGCCACCGTGACCCGCACGCCCGGCACGATCCTCACCTGAGCGTGGGCGAGGCTCGGCGAGAGCCCCACCAGCACCAGCTGAACTATGAGCGCCATCCGTTTCATGAGGGACCTCCCAGCCGACGGACGTCGAGCACCGACCCGGCATTCAACCTTCAGCCACGTGCAGGCGCCCGGCGCGGACGACCGGAAAGTAGCAGCTCCCTCGCCTCGGGTGAACGCGGTCGAGCCGCTCTCCCTGTGTACAAAAGCCCCACTGCGCCCCCGGTCCGTCCGGGGCCCCGTCGCCAGTTCAGGGCATGTGGCCGACCGGGAGGACGGCCAGGACCTCCTGCGACTCCGGGAGGCCCAAGGCCGCGCGCGCCTCCTTGGGGCGGAAGCCCCCCACGAAGGTGCTCCCGAGCTTGAGGGCGGTCGCCTCGAGCAGGAAGCCCTGCGCGGCGAGGCCGACCTCGGTCCACATGAACTGGGGGCCACGCTCCTTCAGACTCGCCATCTTGCCCACCGCTCCCGCGATGACGAAGATGGCGGGCGCCTTGGCGATCCAGGCCTGGCCGACGCCCTGGTGCTCGAATTCGGCGCGACCGTCACCCGCGGTGACGAGGGTGAGCGCGTGCCGGCCCGGCTCGTAGCGGTAGAAGCCGGGCGCGAGGCCGGTGACGGACCCCGCGAGGAGGTAGAGCTCGAGCGGGTAGAGGGCACGCGCCGACGGGGCGGTGCGATGTCCCTTGTCGTCGGTCACCCCTTGGGCCGCCCAGGCGAGCTGGCCGACCTCCTCGAGGCTGAGCGGGCCCGGCGCCGGATTGCGCACCGAGCGCCGCGCCTTCAGGGCCGTCTCGAGCGCGACCGGGCTGTCGTACCTCGGGGCGGGGAGCACCACCGAGGCGGGAGCGTCCGCCACCGCTCGGGGCGGTGCGACGAGGAGGAGAGCGGGGACGAGGCCGAGGTAGAGCGCCTTCATGGTGCCTCCTTCCAGTGCGGCCGGACCACGGGTCCACCGCACACTGGGCGGCGCGTATGCTACCCCCGGCCCGAGCGGGTGAGCGATGCTTTCGGCGCCGGCCGACCGGCCTAGAGGGAGCGCGGTCGGCTCACGGTCCGCGTGGAGCTCCCGCCGGCCGCTTTCGCGTGGGGCGGGGGCTCGCTGCTCCCCGGGGCGCGCCGGGGGAGGGGCCATCCCGGGTCCGCGCTACCCCGGGTGGCGGCCTCGTGCGCCGGGAACGTCGCGGGCACCCGGCGCCTGCCGAGGCGTCCGATCCGTCCGGATGAGCGGCGGGCGCAGAACGCCGCCGCGGGCGAGGAGGGCGGCCGTTCCGCCGCTCGAGGCCGGCCAGCGCGGCCGCTCGCGGCGGCGCGCACCCGGTGGGTGCTCGCGCCGGGGTCGAGGAGGCGCCGCCGACGCCGGCCGCGCCCGCTCCTCCTCGTCACCGGGCAGCCCACCCTGGTACTTGAGGGAACCCCGATCCCCCACGTAGAGTGTGTGAATCCCACGGTAGAAGAGTGACCCACCTCAACGTCCGCATATCGCCTTCCGAGTTCGTCGACGCCTGGCGGCAGCAGAGCAAACGCCTGCTGCTGGTCGTCCCCCGGGCGGTCCAGCTGCGCGACCGGGTGGCGGTCAAGGTCGACCTGGCCGGGCGGGCGGTTCACGCCCTGGTGGTGGGGACGGTGGTCAGCGTGCACGCGGCGGGTGGGAACCGCCGCATCGAGCTCGCCCCCGACATCGAGAGCCTGGGAGCGGTGCGGATGCTTCACTCGGCGGCGAAGGGAGACCCGGTGCGGTTCCAGGAGCGCCCGAGCCGCTACCTGGTGAAGCTCCCGGTCGCCGTGGCGACCCGGACCGGCGATCAGTACATGTCGGCGCTGAACCTCTCGGAAGGGGGCTGCTCCCTGCGCTGGTCGGGCCAGGCCCCCACCATCGGGCAGCCGCTGCAGCTTCGCCTGGGGACGTCGCGCGGCAAGATCGAGCTGCGCGGGGTGGTCTGCTGGTGGTCGCGGATCGGGGCGGTCACCGTCGCCGGCGTCCGCTTCGCGGACCCGCGGGTCCGGGTGCTGCTCGCGGACGTGCTGGCCGAGTTGGCCGGCTCGCAGTCGAGCATCCGCAGCTAGGCGTTCGTTGGCGTGACGGGTCGGTCGCGTCGCCGGTCGGCCCCGACTCGCCCGGGAGCCGAGCCGATTCGCCTGGGAGGGCCCGGCTTTAGCCCAGAGGAAGACGCGCAGGGGTGCTGCCGGGCCGTTAGGCGGCCGCGGCGGCCCGGTGGAGCTTCAGAAGGTCATGTGTTGCGCACATCCGTGACCACTCGGCACGTACCTTCGAGATCCCGCCCATCGGGAATTGCCGCAGCCCTCGGGTCGCTTGCTCTGGCCGAAGACCGGCTCGACGACCGCCTTTGGCCGCGCGTAGGCCGCCGCCCCCGCTCGGGTCGCGAGCCTGCGCGCCATGATCTGGTTCGGCGTCAGGTTCGCTGGCGGCCGCCCTCGCACCTTCGGCGGCGCTTCGCCCCGCTCCTGCGGCCGGGAGCGATGAAGGGATCGGTTCCGAGCGCCTCGGCCGTGGCGACGTTCTCCTCCGAGAAGTCGCCGGCGTCCGCCGTGGTCTTCGCGGGCGCCTCTCCGCAGTTGGTGATCACCTGTTCGAGCAACGGTGCGAAGTGCTCCACGTCCGGCGGCGGGCTCGTCACGGCCTGGGCCACCACGATCGGGTGGCCCTCGTCGACCGCGGCCTGGCAGTTGTAGCCCTGAACGAAGCCGTTGCCGGTCTTCTGGGTCCGGCTCTCCGCGTCGGTGATATTCCGCTGCGCCTTCGGGGTGGGGTTGCCCTCGTTATCACGCGGATACGGTGCTCCGGGAGCGGTGTGGCGCCTCCCCACGGCGGCCGTCGTCGCCGCCCTTGGTCTTTCTCGGCTTCGGGCTGCGCCTTCGCTTCAGCCGCGAGCGCGGCCTTGGCAGCGCGGATCCGGGCGATCCGACTCTCGGCCCTCTCGAGATCTTCCGGCAGCTCGTCACCCCGCTGATCCTCCCCGTGCCGGGCGTCCTCGGCCGCGTCGGTCTCCTCCGCCACGCGCAGGAGGTCCTCCACCGCCTTCGCCAGCTCCGCCTCCAGCTTCTTCATCCGCTCGTAGCTCATGGCTCGTGCCTGGAGGCGCTGGCTTTCATCTTCGTGCCGTGCAGCGCCACGTGACCAGGCTTCACAAGACCCGTCGCCTGGCTTTGAGCACCTGGACGAAGACGTCCGAGAACCGGGCATGGTGGATGCGCCGAAACTCGCGGATGCGGCGGTGATCCGGGTGCTGCTCCCCCGCGATCAC
>DATJVF010000053.1:0-3064 GCA_035501995.1 Anaeromyxobacteraceae bacterium | reverse complement strand
CGAGGAGCGGCCCGGGCCGTTACCGGGAGGCGCCGCCCGAGCCGCTCGGGCGCCACCTCGTCCCGACTGGGGAGCGCGCTCGAGTGGAGCCGGGCGGGGCGAGCGCGGAGGGGCCTTGGCCTTTTGCGCGCGCCGCCGGAGCCGCGGCCGGCCCCGGGCGCCTCAAGGGGGGTGGGGGTGGCGGTGCTTCAAGATGTGAGGGGTCTCCAGGCGGTGGGCCCGCATGAGGCGCTCGTCGGAGAGCACGGCCGCCGTCGCGCCGTCGGCCACCGCGCGGCCTCCGTCGAGCACGAGCACCCGCCCGCAGAGCTCCACCACCATCTCCAGGTCGTGGGTGACGACGAGCAGGCCCTGCTCGAGGTTCGAGAGGTGGAGGATGAGCTGCCGCCGCGCGTAGGGGTCGAGGCCGGCGGTGGGCTCGTCGAGGACGAGCAACTCGGGGGAGGTGACGAGGGCGCCCGCCAGGGTGACGAGGCGCTTCTCGCCCGAGGAGAGGTGTCCGGGGAAGCGCGGCGCGAGGTGCGCGATCCCGAACTCGGCGAGGAGCTCGAGGCTGCGCCGCTCGGCCTCTGCGGCCGGCCGGCCGGCGGCCAGCGGGGCGAAGGCGACGTCCTCGAGGACCGTCGGCATGAAGAGCTGGTCGTCGGGATCGCTGAACAAGAAGCCGGTGCGGGCGCGGATCTCGCGGAGCGCACTCGGAGCGAGCGCGACGCCCGAGACCTCGACCTTCCCGCTCGAGGGCGCGAGGAGCCCGGAGAGGAGCGAGACGAGCGTGGTCTTCCCCGCCCCGTTCGGTCCAACCAGGCCGAGCCTTTCGCCGGCCGAGAGGCGCAGGTCGAGTCCTCGCAGGGCCTCGGTGCCGTCCGGGTAGCGATAGACGAGCGCCTCGATCTCGAGCGCCAGGCTCACGAGCCCCTCGCCAGCAGGGTCCCCGCCCACCGGGTGAGGGGGAAGAGGCGCCCGGCCAGGCAGAGCCCGAGCCCTGCCGCGAGGAAGAGGGCGTCGGCCCGCCTTAACCCCTCTGATCTCAGCGACGGCAGCTCTCCCTCGAAGCCGCGGACCAGCATGCAGCGGTAGACCCGGGCGCCCCGCTCGAAGGTGCGGTGGAGGAGCACCGAGAGCATCCGGTGCGCGGTGGCGAAGCGCGGCAGGCGGCGGGCGGGCTCGCGCAGGAGGCGCGCCGCCGCGAGGCGTTCCCCCTCCTCGAGGAGCAGGAACAGATAGCGGTAGAGCATGGTGAGCTGGAGCGAGAGCGCGGCCGGAGCGCCGAGCGCCCGCAGGCCGCGGGCGAGCCGGGGCAGGGGGGTCGTGGCCACGAGCAAGAGCAGGGTGCTCGTGCACAGGCCGAAGCGGAGCACGATGGAGAGGAAGGAGAGCAGCCCCCCGCTCAGCGTCACGCCCGCCACCCGGGCCGCCGGGGCGGTGTCGAGGAAGGGGTTCGCGAGCCCCACCAGCACGGCGAAGGGGCTCGCCGCCAAGACGAGGCGCAGGATCGGTCGCAGGGGGACCCGGCCGACCGCCGCCAGCGCGCACGGCCCCAGGGCGAAGGGCGCGAGGCCGGCCACCTCGTAGCGCGGGAAGGAGGCCACCGCGACGAGGAAGCCCGCCGAGACGAGGAGCTTCGCGCGCGCGTCGAGGCGGTGCAGGGGTCCGTCCGCGTAGCCGAGGCGGTCGAGCTCGCGCGCCGCGAGCACGCTCAAGCGGCCCGGTCCTTGCCGCGCGCTCCGCGCCCGAGCCGCGGCAGGGCGAGGCCGGCGGCGCCGGCCAGCACCGCCACCGCCAGGACCCCGATCGCCCCGGCGAGCGAGGTGTCGAGCCGGACGAGCGGCGCGTCCGCGCGCCGGCCCGAGGAGGGCAGGCCGTAGTCGGGGAGGAGGGCGCTCCGCGCCTGGAGGGCCTTCATGAGCGCATGGGCCGGCCCGTTCGCGGGTAGCACGGCGCCGACCCGCGCGAGCGACCACTCGAGGCCGTCCGGGCGGGCCGAGGCGAACCAGGCCCCCACGCAGCCGAGGAACACCGCCAGCGCCAGCACCGTCGGTACGAGCGGGAGGCGTCCCTGCGGGTGGCCTGGCGCGGGGAGGCCACCGCGGGCGACCTTCTCAGCGAACCGGACCATGGCGAGGGTGACGAGGCCTTCCACCACGCCGATGGGGAGATGGATGCCCAGCATGAGGCCCGCGAAGCGCGTGAACGGCAGGTCGGCCCGCCCGGAGAGCTGGGTCTCGACCATCACCCCGAGCGCCCCCAGCTCGGCCGAGACCACAGCGGCCACGAGGCAGGCCAGGGTGGAGCGCAGGCCGCGAGCGCCCTCCCGCGACAGCCGCCGGTAGAGCGGGAGCCCCAAGAGCGCCGGCCAGACCCCCATGTTGAAGAGGTTGCACCCGAGCGCGAGCAGCCCGCCGTCGGCGAAGAAGAGGGCCTGCACGAGCAGCACGGACGAGAGGACGATGAGGCTGGCGTTCGGGCCGAGCAGGATGGCGAGGAGGAGGCCGCCGGCGAGGTGGCCGCTCGACCCGGTCCCGGGGATGGTGAAGTTCATCATCTGGGCCGCGAACACGAAGGCCCCCAGCACCCCCATGACCGGCACCTTCTCGCGGTAGTCGGGCTCGCGCTGCAGGCGCCGCGCCGCCCCGGCGAGGAGCAGCCCGGCCGCGGCGTCGAAGGCGACGCCGACGGGCGGCGAGAGGAGTGCGTCGGCCATGTGCATGCGGGCTGCCGTGCGCCCGGCGGTAGCACGACTGGTAGAAACGTATGCGATGGCGAAGCGCCAAGTCAAGCTGGATCCGAGCGGGGGCCGCCCACGCGCCCCCGGCGAGGCCGGCGCGGCGGCGAGCGAGCCCGCCGACGGGGGAACGCTCGGGCGTTCGCCCGCGCGTTACGGCCCTCCCAGAGGCCGCCCCCTGGTCCGGACAGCGGCCCGCGGTCGCGGTGCGCGTTCCGGGGAGGTGATGGCACGCGCGGCGCTCGTCCCATAGATCACGCGCCCGCCTCTCGGCGTCGCGCGGCTCCCGCAGGAGGACCCATGCCCACCCTCGCCCCGTTCAAGATCGTCCCCCATCTCTGG
>DATJVF010000052.1:0-6618 GCA_035501995.1 Anaeromyxobacteraceae bacterium | reverse complement strand
GCGTAGGGGGAGGTGCTGCCGCAGAGCGTCACCGCCTCCTCGACCCGCGCGTCGGGGTAGACGAAGACGGTGAGGACCGGGCCGAAGATCTCCTCCTCCATCAGGCGGTGGCGGGGGTTCGTGGTCTCGACCACGGTCGGCTCGACGAAGTAGCCCTCCGTGCCGTCGCAGTGGCCGCCCGCGAGGACGCGCGCGTCGGCGGAGCCCTGCGCGAGCTCCAGGTAGCCGCGGATGCGGTCGAAGGCGGCCCGGTCGATGACCGCGCCCATGAAGGTGGTGAAGTCGGCCGGGTCGCCCATGCGGATACTGCCCACGAGGTCGAGCAGGCGCTCCTTCACCCGCGGCCACAGGCTCTCCGGGACGTAGGCCCGCGAGACCGCCGAGCACTTCTGCCCCTGGTACTCGAAGGCGCCCCGCGCCAAGGCTGCCGAGAGCGCGTCCGGATCGGCGGAGAGGTGGGCGAAGACGAAGTCCTTGCCGCCGGTCTCTCCCACGAGGCGCGGGTAGGAGCGGTAGCGGGGGAGGTTCTCCGCCACGGTGCGCCACATGCCGTGGAAGACCTCGGTGGAGCCGGTGAAGTGGACGCCGCCCAGCAGCGGGCTCGCCAGGGCGGGATCGCCCACCGCGCGGCCCGGGCCCGGCACGAGGTTCACCACCCCCGGCGGCAGGCCGGCCTCCTCGAGGAGCCGGTAGAGGTAGTAGGCCGAGTAGACCGCGCTCGAGGCCGGCTTCCAGACCACGGTGTTGCCCAGCATGGCCGGCGCGGTGGGGAGGTTGGCGGCGATGGAGGTGAAGTTGAAGGGGGTGACCGCGAACACGAAGCCCTCGAGCGGCCGGTGCTCGACCCGGTTCCACTGGCCGGGGGCCGAGGCCGGCTGCTGGTCGTAGATCTGCTGCATGAACCAGGGATTGAAGCGCAGGAAGTCCACCGTCTCGCAGGCCGAGTCGATCTCGGCCTGCATGACCGCCTTCGACTGCCCGAGCATGGTGGCGGCGTTGAGGGTCGGCCGCTGCGGACCGGAGAGCAGGTCGGCCGCCTTGAGGAACACCGCCGCCCGGTCGCACCAGTCGAGCGCGGCCCACTCGCGGCGGGCGGCCTGGCTGGCCTCGATGGCCTGCGCCACCTCGGCCGGCCCGGCCTGGTGGAAGCGCGCCAGCCGGTGCCGGTGCCGGTGGGGCAGCACCACCTCCGCCAGCCGGCCGGTCCGGACCTCCCGGCCCCCGATGAGGCAGGGGATCTCGATCTCGGTCCCCGCGAGCTCGGCGAGGCGCGCCTTGAGCGCCTTCTTCTCGGGGCTCCCCGGTCCGTAGGCCAGGGTCAACTCGTTCTTGGGCTCGGGGACGCGGTAGCGACCGTTCGGCATGGCTAGGCCTCCTTGGCGCCGCGAAGATAGCGCGAAATGCCCCCGCTGTGACCCTCCCGGGAAGCGCCTCGGCCGCGAGGCCGTGATTCACTCACTGTCACTGGAGCCCGGCCCCAGGGGACCCGAGCGCTCGCCCTGCCGCCCGCCGGGTGCCGACCCGAGAAAGAACGCCCGGACGGGCCTCGATCTGGTTAACTCAGCCGCTTCCCGGGGTGGGATGGGTGGCGCGGAGCGGGCGATGGCGAAGGCGAGCGCGTTCGACGTCTTTCGGCTGGCGGAGCGGATCGAGCTCGCCACCGCCGGGCTCTACCGCGAGGTCGGCGAGCGGTTTCCTTGGTCGCCCGAGGAGCGGCAGGTCCTGAAGTCGCTCGAGGACGAGGAGCACCAGCACGCCTCCCGCGTGCGGCTGTTCCGAGCCCGCTACCTCGCCGACGGCGCGCTCTTCGACCTCACGGCCCTGAAGCTCGAGCCGCTGGAGGCGCTCGAGCGCGACACCGAGGAGCTCCTCGCGCGCGTGGTCGCCGGCGCCTTCGCCGGGGACCACCTCCGTCTGAAGCGCTGCCTGTACGACCTCGAGGACCGGGCCTCCATCGCCCACGCCGAGGTCATGGCGGCGGGCGCCCACCCGGCGGTGGCCCGCTTCATGCTGGCGCTCGCCGACCAGGACCGGGCCCACCGCGACCTCCTCCTGCATTTCTGCGAGGGTCGTCCGAGCCCCGCCGGGGCGTGAGGCTCAGGGGGGCGCGCCGTCGTCGCCGTCGTCCCGGCGGGCGAGGCCGTGCTTGTGGAGCTTGTCGTGCAGGGTGACCCGCGAGATGCCGAGCGCGCGGGCCGCCTCGCTCCGGTTGTCGCGGGCCGCCCGGAGCGCCTCCACCACGAGGCCCCGCTCGTAGGCCTCCACCCGCTCCTTCAGGGAGAGGGCGGGAGCGCTCGACCGGCCCGGGACCGGGCCCACCGGCAAGGCCTGGAGGTCGAGCACGCCGTCCGGCGAGAGCGCCACCAGGCTCTCGAGGGCGTGCTCGAGCTGGCGCACGTTGCCGGGCCAGGGCTCGGCGAGGAGCCGGGCGACGAGCTCGTCCGAGGCGGCCACCCGGGAGACGCCGAAGCGGTCGGCGAAGCGATCGAGGAAGTGCCGCGCCAGGATGGGCACGTCCTCCATCCGCTCGCGCAGGGGAGGCACGTTCAGGGTGACCACGTTCAGCCGGTAGAAGAGGTCCCCCCGGAAGGCGCCGCGCTCGACCAGGGCCGCGAGGTCGCGATGGGTCGCGGCGAGGACCCGCACGTCGACCCGGTGGGGAAGGTCCTCGCCCACCGGGCGGACCTCGCCGTCCTCGAGGACCCTGAGGAGCTTGGCCTGGGCGCCCGGGGCGAGCTCGCCCACCTCGTCGAGGAGGAGGGTGCCGCCGTCGGCCTCGCCGAAGAGGCCCGGCCGGGCCCGCACCGCCCCGGTGAAGGCGCCGCGGGCGTGGCCGAAGAGCTCGGCCTCGGCCAGCTCGGGGGTGAGCGCCGCGCAGTTGAAGCGCAGGAACGGTCGGCTCGCTCGCCGGGAGGTGCGCCAGAGGGCCTCGGCCACCCGCTCCTTGCCCGTGCCGCTCTCGCCGGTGACGCGCACGGTGACGTCGCGAGGCGCCACCCGCGCCACCAGGCGGGCCAGGCGCCGCATGGCCTCGGAGGCGAAGACCATCGAGCCGGAGAGGGCGAGCTCGCCCCTCAGCTGCTCGTTCTCCGAGCTGAGTCGCACCGCCTCGAGCGCCCGGCGCACCACCGCCAGGAGCTCCCCGTTCTCGAAGGGCTTGCGGAAGTAGTCCCACGCGCCGGCCTTCATGGCCTCGACCGCCTGGCGCTCCGAGCCGTGCGCGGTGATGAGCACCACCCGGGGCGGCGGGGCGTGGGCCTTGAGCCGGCGCAGGAGCTCCATCCCGTCCATCCGCGGCATGCGGAGGTCGGCGATGACGAGCGGCACCGGCGAGGCGCTGAAGCGCTCGAGGGCGGCCACCCCGTCCTCGGCCTCCTCCACCAGGACGCCGTCGGCGCCGAGGATCTCGCGCAGCGTGTAGCGCACCCCCGGATCGTCGTCGACCAGCAGGACCTCGGCAGTCATGGGCCCCCCTTACCGCCCGGCGCCGCGGCGGGCAAGCGCAGGACGGCCACCGAGCCCCCGCCCTCGCGCGCGCGGAGCTCCACCTCCCCGCCGTGCTGGCGCGCCAGCGCCCGGGCGATGGTGAGGCCGAGGCCGGAACCCCGCGGCTTGGTGGTCACCCCGGGCTCGAAGGCGCGCTCGGCCAGGGCCGGGTCGAGCCCCCCTCCGCGGTCGAGCACCCGCACCGTCGCCTCGCCGCCCGCGCTCTCGCCCACCTCGATCTCGATGGCCGTGCCGCCGGGGCTGGCGTCGAGGGCGTTCTGGACGAGGTTCATGAGGACCTGCTTCACCTTGCGCGCGTCGCACTCGGCCAGGGCCGGGGCGGTGCGCACCTCGAGGCCCACGCCCCGCTCGTGGGCCATGCCCTCGTGGAGCTGCCCGACGTCGAGGGCCAGGCGCCCGAGGTCGACCCGGCCGGCCTCCAGGGGGACGAGGGGGCGCGAGAAGTTCAGGAACTCGCCCAGGATCCCCTGCATGCGGTCCACCTCGCGGCGCAGGACGGCCAGGCGCTCGGCGGCCTTCCCCGAGGCGCCCTCGGCGAGCAGCGCCGAGAGCCCCTTCACCGAGGCGAGCGGGTTCTTGAGCTCGTGCGCGATCTCGGCCGAGAGCGCGGTGAGCTCCTCGGTGCGCTCGGCGTGGGCGCGGATCGATTCCCGCTGGGCCCGCAGCGCCTGGGCCAGCATGGCGTCGAAGGTCCGGCGCACGCCGCGGCCGGCGCGCGAGGCGAGCGCCAGCACCACCGCCAGGACCACCGCGGTGGTGACGAGGTGGACGTCGCCGTGGCCGGACCGCGCCCCGCCGCCGAAGGCGAGCGGGTTCAGGTCCGCGAGGGGGTGAAGGAGCTCCGCGAGGAGGAGGGCCAGGACCCCGAGCAGCTGGGCGGCCACCACCGCGAGGTGGGCCCGCCGCGAGGCGAAGACGCCCACCATCACGGCGAGCGGCACGAAGGCGTAGGTGACCGGGCTCTCCAGGGCCCCGGTGGCGAAGGCCAGCCCGAGCTGGACGAGCAGCACCACCAGCAGGTTCGCCGGCACCGCCAGCGGGGTGAGCCCGCGCCGCCGGTGACGGACGGCCTCGCTCACGAAGAAGGCGCTCGCCGGCAGGCAGAGGCCGAGGACCAGGGCCTTGCGCCAGGGCGCGGGCTCGGTGAAGGCCACGAGGAGCATCAGGGCGAGGGCCAGCGGCAGGGCGAAGAGCCGTATCCCGGCCATGCGCCCGAACAGCCGCGACAGCTCGTCCCGCTGGATCTCCTCGAAGCCCGGGGGTGGTTCCAAGGGCGCCTCCAAGGGCGAGCTCCACGAGCGCAGCATAGACGCCTTCCTTCAGGGGCGCATGCCTCAGGCGCTCCGCCCCACCGCCCGGTCGAGGGCGGCCTGCGCGATGCCGAGCCGCGCCCGCGCCTCGGCGAGCCCGATCTCGGCCCGGTAGAGCCGGTCGTTGGCGTCGAGGACGTCGAGCGCCCCCGAGATGCCGGCCGCGAAGCCACGGCGGGCCACCTTGGCCGCCTCCCCGGCGAGCTTCACCTCCTCCTCGGCGAGCGAGAGCCCCTCCACCGCCACCCCGAGGTCGCGGGCGGCGTCGAGGACCTCCTCGCGCACCTTCACCTCGTTCGCCGCGAGCGCCGCCCGTGCCGCCCCCAGGGTGCCCTCGGCCTTCCGGGCCTGCCCGTAGCGCAGCCCGCCGTCGTAGAGCGGCCAGTCGAGCTCCACCACCACCCGCCAGCCGTCCTCCTTGCCGGTGGGGAGCGCCACGTTCTGCGCGAAGAGGCTGGCCTGGGCGGAGAGCTCCGGGAGGACCGCCAGGTGGGCGGTTTGCAGCTCCCGCTCGGCGGACAGGACCCCGGCCTGCGCGGCGGCGAGCTCCGGACGGCGCGCCACCGCCTCCTCGGCGAGCGCGCCGGGGTCGGCCGCGGGGGCGGGGGCGGGTAGGGCGAGGGGGATGCGCACCGGCTCGTCGAGCCCGAGGAGCACGCCCACCGAGAGCCGCGCGCGCTCGAGGTCGGACTCGGCGCGCAGGAGGTCCTGGCGCCGCCTCACGGCCTCGGTCCTGGCCTCGAGCACCGCGAGCGGGACCCCGGTGCCGGCCGCGAGCGCGCGGGCCGCCACCGCGGCCTGCTCCTCGGCGCTCGCGACCGCCCGCTCGCTCGCGGTCACCACCTCCTCTCCGGCCAGGGCGCCGAAGGCGGCCTCGACGAGGCTCGTCCGGAGATCCTGCCTGGCCGCCCGCGACGAGGCGGCCGCCGAGCGCTCGGAGCTGCGCGCGGCCGCCGTCTCGGCCCAGGCCGTGGGGGCGAAGAGCGGGACGCGCAAGGTCCCGCTCGCCGAGAGGACGTCGAGCGGCTGGATGACGAGGTCCGCCGGGTAGGGCGGCTTCGCGCCCAGGAGGGCGAAGAGCGCACCCAGGGGGGCGGAGGCCTGGTCGCTGTTGCGGGTGTAGCTGCCGGAGGCGGTGAGGGTGGGCAGGGCCTTGGCGAGCGCCTGGCGCGAGAGCCCGGCGGACTCCTCCACCCGGGCGCGCGCCTCGGCGAGGGTGGGGCTCTGCCGGTCGACGAGGGCGAGCGCGTCCTCGAGGGAGAGCTCGCGGGGTGGCGCCGCGGCCGAGGCGGCGACGCTCCGCAGCAGGAGGCCGACGAGGGCGAGGCGCACCGTCATGGGCCGGCGTTCACGCAAGGACGGTGCCGGGCCGGTTCCTTCGAGCCGTCGCGGCCCTTGGGGCTCTCGAGGCGGGCCGGACCGTTCGGAGGGCCGAACGGGGGTGTCGGGAATCCTTTCAGTCCTCCGGCTGGGCCCGCAGGTCGGATGGGCGGAACCCTTCGTCGTCGCGAGCCGCCTGGAGGCGGCACGGCCCTTGCCACATGAGCTCGCGGAAAGCCGTCCGGGAGGGGAGCCCCCCATGCGCCGCGTCGCCGCCCTCTTCATCGCCCTGGTGCTCGTCCTCTCGGGCATGCTCGCCTGGCGCCTGCACGTCCAGGCCGCCGAGGCGGGCGCCCCCTCCGGCGGCGCCGGCGAGATCGAGGGGACGGAGGTGGACCTCGCGTCGCGGGTGACCGCCCGCGTCCTCGAGCAGCCGGTGAAGAAGGGGGAGAAGGTGGAGAAGGGCGCCCTCCTCCTCGCG
>DATJVF010000051.1:0-10302 GCA_035501995.1 Anaeromyxobacteraceae bacterium | reverse complement strand
GTGGTTCTTGTGGATGATCTCCTCGTCCTCGTGGACGAAGGACATCACCATGAAGAGGCCGAGCAGCCCGACCGGCAGGTTGATGTAGAAGATCCAGGGCCAGGAGTAGTGGTCGGTGAGGAAGCCGCCCAGCGTCGGGCCCAGCGCCGGGCCCAGCATGACCGCCATCGCGAACACCGCCATCGCCATCCCTTGCTCCTCGGGCGGGAACGTGGATCGCAGGATGGCCTGCTCGGTGGGCTGGAGCGCCCCGGCGCCGAACCCCTGCACCGCGCGCCAGGCGACGAGGGCGCCCAGCGACCGCGCCGTCGCGCACAGCACCGAGCCGATGAGGAAGACGACCAGCGAGAGCAGGTAGACGCGCTTCTGCCCGAACATGCGGCCGAGGAAGCCGGTGAGGGGCATCACCACCACGGTCGCGATGACGAAGCCCGTCGTGACCCAGGTGATCTCCTCCACGGTGGCGCCGACCGAGCCGCGGATGTGCGGGAGCGCCACGTTGACGATGGACGTGTCGATGGCCCCCATGAGCGTGCCGAACGAGACCGAGACCGTCACGAGCCACTTGTTGGTCCTCGGGCGAGGAGACGGCTCGCCGGCGAGCGCCCTCATGATCGCCCCCGTGGCGCGCGCGCCTCGAGGGGGCGGCCGCGCCGCGCGGCGGCGTCCTGCGCCGCCGGCGCCCCGACGCCCGCCCCGGCGGCCCCGTCGATCCGCATCACGGCCCCTCGGCGGCATTATAGCGCCGCGCCCGCGCGCGGAGGGTAGCGGAGGCCGTCCTGGGCGGATTCGTTGGGTTCTGGGGGGTACGACCGCCGCGGCCGGGCGGGGGGCACCCCGGAGCGCAAGGGCCCCGCTGCCGGCGAGCGCCGCGGCTTGCCTGGATAGGGGCGGGGGGTATAGGATGGTCTATAGGGGGTGGGGGTATATGACCCCCGCGCCCCGGAGGGCCCCCATGGATCTGACCAAGTGGCTGGTGGTGTTCGGCGGCGCCGCCGCCATCGCGGGGGTGAACTGGTACTTCTTCCTGGCCGGGCGCAAGGACACTGCCCTGGCCAGGGTGGGCGCCACCGGCCTCCAGCAGGTGGTCATCCGGGTGGAGGGCGGGTTCGCGCCGGCGCACGTCCGGCTGCACGCCGGCCAGCCGGTGCGGCTGGTGTTCGACCGGCGCGAGACGTCGAGCTTCTCCGAGGAGGTGCTCATCCCGGAGTTCGGGATCCGGCGCTTCTTGCCGGCCCACCAGCGCACCAGCATCGATCTCCCGGCGGCTCGCCCGGGCACCTACGGCTTCACCTGCGGCCTGGGCCAGCAGCGCGGGACGCTGGTGGTGGAGGAGGCCTGAAGATGAGCCCTGACGCCGGCGCCATCGCGGCCGATCCGGCCGCCCCCCCCGCGAGGTCCGGCCGGATCCACATCGCCGTCTCCGGCATGACCTGCGCCGCCTGCCAGGCGGCGGTAGAGAGGGCCCTCGCGAGCGCGCCGGGCGTGCTCGACGCCAGCGTGAACCTCATGACGGCCGAGGCCACGGTGACCTTCGACCCATCCGCCGCCCGGGCCGCCGAGCTCGTGGAGCGGATCCGCTCGACCGGCTACGGGGCCTCGCTCGCCCAGGACGGCGGCAGCGCGCTCGAGGAGCAGGACCTGGCGCGGGCCCGGGAGTTCCGCGAGCTGCGGGTCAAGGCGCTCGTGGCCCTCCTGTGCGGGGCCGTGGCGATGGTCGCCTCGATGCCGCTCATGGCGGCCCACGCCCACCTCGGCTTCTCCGCCCCACCGGACCCGCTGATGCGCTTCGGCATGCGCGTCCTCGATCCGCTCCTCGCGAGCGCCCTGCCCTGGCTGTACCGCGCCCCGCCGCGGGCCCTCGCCTTCGGGCTCCTCGCGCTCACCACCGCGGTGATGGCCTGGGCCGGGCGCCACTTCTACGTCCGCGCCTTCGTGGCCTTCCGGCACCACTCGGCCGACATGAACACGCTCGTGGCGGTGGGGACCGGCGCCTCGTACCTGCTCTCGGTCGCCGCCACCCTGGCTCCGGGCTTCTTTCTCGCCCACGGCGCGCGGCCCGACGTCTACTACGAGGCGGTGGTCCTCATCATCGCGCTCGTCCTCACCGGGAACACGCTCGAGGCCCGCGCCAAGCGCCAGACCTCCGCCGCCCTGCGCGGCCTCGCTCGGCTCCAGCCCCCGAGCGCCCGCCTCGTCCGCGAGGGACGCGAGCTCTCCCTGCCGGTCGAGCAGGTGAAGACCGGGGACGCGGTGCTGGTGCGGCCGGGCGAGCGCATCCCAGTCGACGGCACGGTCGAGGACGGCGCGAGCGCAGTCGACGAGTCGATGATCACCGGCGAGCCCTGGCCGGTGGAGAAGCGGGCCGGCGACCGGGTGGTCGGGGGCACCCTCAACGGCACGGGCGCCTTCCGCTACCGCGCGACGGAGGTGGGTGCCCGCGGCGTGCTCGCCCGGATCGTCAAGCTCATGCGCGACGCCCAGGGCTCGCGCGCGCCGGTCCAGAAGCTCGCCGATCGCCTGAGCGGGATCTTCGTCCCGGTGGTGCTCTCGGTGGCCATCGCCACCTTCGTGGCCTGGTTCGTGGTCGGTGGTCCGGCGCCGGCGGCGCGGGCCCTCGTGGCGGCGGTGGCGGTGCTGGTGATCGCCTGCCCCTGCGCGATGGGGCTCGCCGTGCCGACCGCGGTCATGGTGGCCACCGGCAAGGGCGCCGAGCAGGGCGTGCTCATCAAGGGCGGCGAGGCCCTCGAGCGGGCCCAGGCGGCCGAGGTGGTGGTGTTCGACAAGACCGGGACCCTCACCGAGGGCAAACCCGCGGTGAGCGAGGTCGTCCTCGCCCCGGGCGCGCCGGTGGAGCAGGATCGCCTGCTCGCCCTGGTGGCGGCCGTCGAGCGATCGAGCGAGCACCCCCTCGCCGCGGCCATCGTCGCGCACGCCCGCGCCCGCGGCGGCCCCGAGCTCCCGGTGAGCGGCTTCGCGTCGTTCACCGGCCGCGGCGCCAGCGGCGTGGTGCTCGGGCGCGCGGTGCTGGTCGGTAGCCCTTCCTTCCTTGCCGAGCGCGGCGTCGCCACGGCGCCGATCGAGGTCCAGGCCTCCACCCTCTCCCGCCAGGGCCGGACGGTGCTCTACGCGGCGGTCGACGGCGTGCTGGCCGGGCTCCTGGCGGTGTCCGATCCCATCCGGCCCACCGCCCCGGAGGCGGTCCAGCGGCTCGGGCGCCTGGGGCTCGAGGTCG
This sequence comes from Anaeromyxobacteraceae bacterium, assembly GCA_035501995.1. GTDB lineage: Bacteria > Myxococcota > Myxococcia > Myxococcales > Anaeromyxobacteraceae > Anaeromyxobacter_A. The sequence continues at coordinate 7,067 of DATJVF010000051.1, read as the reverse complement.
TCATGCTCACGGGCGATGCCCGCGCCACGGCCGAGGCCATCGCGCGCGAGGCCGGCGTGGCCCGGGTGGTGGCGGAGGTCTTGCCGGAGGGCAAGCTGGCCGAGGTGGAGCGGCTGCAGGCCGGGGGCCAGGTGGTGGTCATGGTCGGCGACGGCATCAACGACGCGCCCGCGCTGGCGCGGGCCGACGTCGGGTTCGCCATGGGCAGCGGCACCGACGTGGCGGTCGAGGCGGCCGACATCACCTTGATGGGCCGCGACCTGCGGGCGGTCGCCGGGGCCATCGCGCTGTCCCGCCGCTCGATGCGGATCATGCGGCAGAACCTCTTCTGGGCCTTCGTCTACAACGCGGTCGGGATCCCCATCGCGGCCGGAGCGCTCTACCCGGCCCTGGGCCTGCTCCTATCCCCGGTCCTCGCCAGCGCCGCGATGGCCCTGAGCAGCGTGAGCGTGGTCACGAACAGCCTGCGGTTGCGGCGGTTCAGGATGATCTAGTGGAGGAGAAGATGCCCAGGGCAACCCGGATGGCCCCCGCGGCGGCGGGCTGCACGTGCTCCAGCCAAGACCACGTCGGGCCGGGAGGCCGGGCCGTGGCGGTGGACCCGGCGGCGCGGGAAGCGAACCTGAGGCGCCTGCGGCGCATCGAGGGGCAGGTGCGCGGGCTCCAGCACATGGTCGAGGGGGGACGCTACTGCGCGGACATCCTCACCCAGATCGCCTCGGTGCAGGAAGCCCTGCAGGGCGTGGGGCGGCAGCTCATGCGCAACCACCTCAGGCACTGCGCGGCCGCCGCCATCCGCGCCGGCGGAGAGAAGGCGGACGCGATGTACGAGGAGCTGCTCGACCTCATCGGCCGCCGCCTCCGCTGATCTCCGGCGGCCCGTCAGGCCCTCAGAACCCGACCTCGTGCAGGACGAGCACCGCACCGGCGGCCACGAGGCAGTAGACGCCGAACAGGTGCCACCGTCCACTCTCGAGCCAGCGGCTCAGCCACCGGAGCGCGACCAGGCCCGCCAGGAAGGCGCACACCGCCCCGAGCAGGCTGGGCGCGAAGGCCGCGGCCAGGCCGAAGGCGCCGTCGGCCTGCTCCGCCCGGGCAAGCCTCAGCACCTCCCGGACCACCACCGGCGGGGTGAGCAGGACGGCGAGCGCGAAGCTGAACTCCTCGGCCGGCCTCCGCGCCACCCCGGCCAGCATCCCGGTCGAGATGGTGGCCCCGGAGCGCGAGAACCCTCGAAAGGGCAGACAGAGGCCCTGGACCGCTCCGATGAGCCCGGCCCGCTTCAGGTCCAGCGCGGCCGGGCCGTCGCCGGACGGGACCACCTTCCCCCGCAGGACGCCGGCCACCAAGATGAGGACCCCCACCAGCGCCAGGGCGGGAGCGATGAGCTCGAGGTGCCCGAACAGCTCCTCGATCTCGCCGTGGGGCGAGCCGTGGAACCAGAAGCGCTCGATGACCTTCACGAGCGCCTCCCCGACGAAACCGGTGACCGCCGTGGCCACGAGGAGCAGGAGGAGCCATCGCTTGACGAGCGCCGCACTTCCGAACAGCACCGCGCGCCAGCGCCCCGAGAAGAACACGATGACCGCGGCCATGGTGCCGGTATGGAGCATGACCAGCAGAAGGGTCATGCTGGGAGCCGACGGATCGAGGCCCATGAGCTTCTCGGCCACCACCACGTGCGCCGAGCTCGATACCGGAAGGAGCTCCGCCAGGCCCTGCACCACGGAGAGAGCGACCACCTTCAGGATGGGCATGAAACCTCGTCCCCAGGCAGCTCTAAAGTCGGGGCCTTCGCGCCGCGCGGCCCCGGCGTCTCGCCCGGAGGGACGCTCACCCGTTGTGGTCTTGGAGCCGCTTCGCCTCCTGGGAGGCGGACTCCGGGGTGGTCTCCTCGGCCTTGTCGCTGACGGCCTTCTTGAAGTCCCTCATGGTCTTGCCGAGGGCCTCACCCAGCTGCGGGAGCTTCTTCGGGCCGTACACGAGCAGCGCGACCGCCAGGATGAGCAACAGGTGCGTGGGGCGGAAGAGTCCTTCGAACATGGTGTAGCTCCCTCTGATCGGTACGGAAAGGCGGGGGCGTCGTCGGACCCTGCCGGGGCGGCTCGGTGGGCAGCGTGCTACGCGGAACATTATAGCGCTCGAGGAGGGCAGCAGCCACGCCGATCCGGCGTGGCTCGCGACCGGCCCATCGACGGCCCCCGCGTGCCCGATGCGGTCCCTCCGCCAACGGAGCGGGGCGCTCGCGCGGGCGACGCCCCTCGGCCGCCCGCGCGGCCTGGGGCGATTCCCGGACCGGCGCGCCCTCCCGGGCCCTTGCCTGACCCTCGGACGAGCGCACGCGCCCTTCACGCCCGTCGCGAGAGGAGGGCCGGAGGCGGGCGGGCTAGGACGCGCGCTGCGCCGGCTCGCGGCGTCCGCGCGCCTGCCGCATGGCCACCGGGCCCACGATGGCGAGCGCCACCAGGATGAGCGCCATGCCGGTCGCTTCCAGGGGGGCCGGGCGCTCGCCGAGCTGGATGGCGCCCGCCATGAGGCCGATGAGGGGCGAACCCAGGATCGAGAGGCTCGCCACGCTGGCGTCCACCCGACCGAGGAGAGCGATCCAGAAGAGCCACGCCAGGGCGGTGGCCGGAACGACCTCGTAGAAGAGGATGAGCCCGAAGGCGGGCGTCCAGTCGGTGGGGCGCCCTGGCCAGACGAGGGCCCCGAGGGCGAGCGCGACCCCGCCGGCCAGCATCTGCCAGGTGGTGAGCGCGAGGGGGTCGCACTTCTCGCGGGTGAGGAGGCGCCTCGTGAGCACGGTCCCGCCCGCCCAGGTGACGCCGGCCAGGATCGCGTAGAGCGCCGCGTCCGCGCGCCGGTGAGCGGTGCTCGACGCGAAGACGACGACGATGCCGACGAGCGCCGCCACGGTGGCGATGCCCTGCAGGCGCTCGGGCCGCTCGCCGAGCAGGGGCCAGGCCATGAGGAGCACCCAGAACGGCATGGCGTAGGAGAGGATGGCGCTCCGGCCGGCCGGCCCGCCGAGGAGCGCCATCAGGCCGAAGGCGGTGTTCCCCGCGGTCTGCAGGACGCCGATCCAGATGACGGTGCCCACCGACCGTATGCGGAAGGGGCGGTGCATGACCCCCATGGCGACGAGGAGGACCATGGCCCCGACCAGGTAACGCCAGGCCGCGAACTCGAAGGGTCCTGCGTAAGCGAGGCCCTTCTTCATGACGACCCAGTTGTAGCCCCAGACGGCCGGAACGAAGACGACTACCAGGCTCCACGGCCTTCGCCTGCGACCGCCGTGCGGCTCCCCGCCGGGGGAGGCCTCGCTCGTGACGCCGACACCTCCGCGTGCTCCGATGCTCATGGCCGGCATAGTCGCACGCGCGTGCGAATGATGCATGGCCTCGCGCCAGGGCGACGACGTCGGGCGCTCGGCCTCGATTCACCTCGAGTCCACGATGTCCTCGGCAACAGCGGGCCTCGGCCGGGGCGGGGAAGATCCTCGCGCCACGACCTTTCCACGAGCAGGTGGTAGGCCCGGCGCTCGCCATACCCCTCCCCTCGCCGGAGCTTGCCCGGCGGGGTGCTCCTCCGGTTCGCGGCGCGTTCGCGGGCCAGGCGGCCGAGCCTCTCGCGCGGTGTTGACTACCGCGAGCTCCTCGGACACGCTCGCCTCGGCCTCGGGCCGAGCCTCGCGGCTCCTCACCCGAGGCCCTCTCGAACGTCGGCTCCATCGGAGGCGCGACATGACCCCAGCGGCCCGAGTTCCCTCCGCGCCCGAGGCGGGCAGCATCCCTCGCCTGGCGGGTGCGCTCTGCCCGGTCCTGACGCCCTTCGGAGAGGCCTTCGCCCCGGACCCCTCGCGCTTGGTCGCCCACTGCCGGTGGCTCCTCGGACAGGGCTTGGGCGGCCTCGCCCTCTTCGGGACCACGAGCGAGGCCAACTCACTCTCGGTCGAGGAGCGCGAGGAGCTGCTCGGGGCGGTCCTCGCGGCCGGCATCGCGCCCCGCGCGCTGTTCGTGGGGACGGGGAGCTGCGCCCTCCCCGACGCGGTGCGGCTGACGCAGCTCGCCGTGCGGCAGGGCTGCGCCGGGGTCCTCATGCTCCCGCCCTTCTACTACAAGGGCGTGAGCGACGACGGGCTCTACCGCGGCTTCGCGGAGGTGATCGAGCGGGTGGGGGATCCGAGACTACGGGTGTACCTGTACCACATCCCCGCCGTGGCACAGGTCGGCTTCGGCCCCGCCCTCATCGAGCGCCTCTTGCGGGCCTACCCCGGGGTGGTGGTCGGCATCAAGGACAGCTCCGGGGACTGGGACCACACGCACAGGCTGCACCAGCGGTTCGGGACGGCGGGCCTGCAGGTGTTCGTCGGCACCGAGCGGCTCCTCCTCGCCAACATGCGCTCGGGCGGAGCCGGCTGCATCACCGCGATGGCCAACGTGAACCCGGCCCCCATCGCCAGGCTGGCCCGGCAGTGGCAGGATCCGAGGGCCGAGGATCTCCAGGCCGAACTGAACGTGGTCCGCGGCGCGGTGGAGCGCTACCCGGTCATCGCGGCCTTGAAGACCGTCCTCGCCCATCACGCCGGCGACCCGGCCTGGCTCTCGCTGCGCCCTCCCCTCACCGAGCTCCCCGCCGCAGACGCCGGGGCCCTCCTCGCCGACCTGGGGCGCCGCGGCTTCGCCATGCGCGGCCTCCAGGGGCCACGCGATCCCGATCCCCCGGCCCGCTCGCCGTAAGGGCCGGCGCGAGGCCGGGCCCGGCTCTCCGCCCGCGACGGGTACCCCTCCGCGAGGCCGCGCTCGAGGGCCGTGGTGCACGGCGGCGTCGGCGCGCGCCTTCTCTCGTGGGTGCGCCTTCGGCCTGACCAGGGTCTGGCTCCCCGCGCCGCTCACCCGGGACACGCCCTTCCAGCGCACCCTCGGCAAGGCCTGTTCCGGCGAGGGCGGCACGGAAGGCCAGTGGAGCGCGATCCGGCCTTCGGGGCCGCGGTGGTGTGGGCTTCCCCGAGGGCACGCGCCGGCGCCTGAGCCTCGTTTCGCGCGTCGCCACGAGGAACATCGCGCTCGATCCGACCGCCCCCGGGTCGGTGCAGGAGGAGGACCCGGCCGTGCTCGCCCGCTACACCGCGCCGACCGAGCACCTCCCTACCGGCGGGTGGTCGCGGAGACCAGCGCGGCGATCGTGAAGGGGACCCGCGGCGCTCTGGAGAAGGCGCGCGCCATCTACGAGTGGGTGGTCGAGAACAGCTGCCGCGATCCGAAGACGCACGGCTGCGGCGTGGGCGACGTCCGGCCCATGCTGGAGCACCGCGCGCTCGGCGGCCAGTGGTGATCTCAACGCCCTGTTCGTGGCGCTGGCCCGCGCCGCCGGCCCGGGACGTGTACGGGGTGCGCGTCGCCCCCTCGGCGCTGGGTTACCCGAGCCTCGGCACGGGCGGAGGGAACGCCACCGCTGCCAGGCCGAGTTCCACCTGGCCGGCCAGGGCTGGGTGCCCGCCGATCCGGCCGACGTGGGCAAGGTGATCCTGGAGGAAGAGGGCGACAAGGCGCGCGACGATCCTATGCCGAGGGCGGCGCTCCGGCGCCTGTCCGGCTCGTGGGAGATGAACTGGATGGCCTTCGACCACGCGCACGACCTCCTGCTGCCCGGCTCGACCCGCGGGCGGATCGCCTTCCTCACGCACCCGCAGGCCGAGACCGCTTCGGACCGCATCGACCGCATCGACCCCGAGCACTTCCGTTACCAGATCGGCACCGTGGAACCAGGGTGACGAGGCGCGGGAGGGACCCGTCGGCGCGCCGTCTCCGCCGGCGCCCGGGGCGCCTCTCGCAGGACCACCGGACCTCGTGCCCCCGGCGAGCAGGGATGGGGGCCTCCCGGAGCCCGGCTCCATGCCATGGCCGCGGGACAGCGCTGGGGCCGCGGCGCACCCCGCGCCTCCCGGCCGGGCCACTATAATGCCCTCGCGCATCGGTCCGGAGCGGGGCCGGCACGGTCTTCGTGGTTTGGCTCCCGGAGGGTGGATTGGATCAGAGCGAGATGGTGCCCTCATTCGACGCGGCGGTCGCGCTGGCGGCGGCGCCGGGGAGCGAGGCCGCGCTGCAGAAGCTCGTGCCGCTCGTCTACTCGAACCTGCGCGCGCTGGCCTCCCGCTTCCTCGCCCGGGAACGCGGCGCGTCCACGCTCTCGCCCACCACCCTGGTCCACGAGGCCTACCTGCGGCTGAGGGAGCAGCCCGGCGTCCGCTGGCGAGGCCAGGCCCACCTCCTCGCCCTCGCCGCCTGCATGATGCGCCGGGTGCTCGTGAACCACGCGGTGGCGCGGCGGCGCCTCAGGCGCGGCGGCGGCTGGCAGCGCGTCACCCTCGACACCGGCCTCGGAGCCCTCGGCGTCCCCGCCGAGCAGCGCGCTCTCGGCATCCTGGAGATCGACGCGGCCTTGCAGAAGCTGTCGGCGCTCGACGGGCGGCAGGCGCGGGTGGTCGAGATGCGCTGCTTCGGAGGGATGACCGTCGAGGAGATCGCGGCGGCCCTGGAGCTTTCGCCGGCGACGATCAAGCGCGAGTGGGCGACCGCCCGCCTCTGGCTGGCGCGCGAGCTGAGCTAGCGCCAGGCGGAGCCGTCTCGCGCCGACCCCCCGGTCTCTCTTGGAGCGCGCGCTCCTTACGAAGCGTCGGGCGCGCGACTCCTCGCCGGCCCGGCCGAGCGACTCCCGCGGCGGGGGTGCGCGACCGGGCGCGGCGCGGAGTTCGTTGACGAGCGAGGCGCCGGGCCGCATGCTCGCCCGAGCCTACTCACCCAGGCTTTGGCTCCGGCGGAGCGCGGGGCCGCATCCGAGCGGCGCGATGACACCCGAGCGGTGGCACAAGGTGAAGGCCGTGCTCGCCGAGGCGCTCGAGCTCGAGGGCGAGGCGCGGGCCCGCCTGCTCGCCCGCACCGGGGCAGAGGATCCGGCGCTGCGCCGCGAGGTGGAGGACCTGCTCGGCGCCGAGGAGGTGGCCGCGCTGGTGACCTCGGCGGTGGCGACCGAGGTCTTCGCGCGGTCCGAGCCGACGAGCGATCTCG